>NZ_JAOTGD010000002.1:0-279680 GCF_044427405.1 Streptococcus sp. 2020WUSS089
GGCTTTCAAAAACCACTTTTTTAATAATTTGTGTGCTTAAATGGTAAGGAATATTCCCAACAATTTTATACCTCTGTTTGTTAGGGAATTGAAACTGTAGAATATCTTGGTGAATTAAAGTGACACGAGTATTCAGTTTTAATTTTTCTGACGATAAGTTGAATAGATGACTGTCTAATTCAATAGACGTTACCTGTTTACTTATTTTAGCCAGTTTCGTCGTTAAATGCCCTTTACCTGTTCCAATTTCGTAAACGGTATCGGTTTCTTTTAAATTCAATTGTTTTATTATTTGGTTGAGTACTTTTTCACTCGTTAAAAAGTTTTGAGAATATTTTATATTTTTGTTCATGTAATCTCTCCTGAAGTGATTACATCTGTAAATAAATACAGAAGTTAAATGATTTGTTTGTAATTTTAGTTATCTGTTTAAAAAGTCATAAGATTAGTCACTGGTAGGAATTAATCTAACGTATTTATTTATCTGCGTAATCACTGTTTTTAGTCTGTTTCAAAACAGTAGATGTTTTATCTACATTACGCATTTGGAATACCAACATGACGAATCCCTCCTTCTTAATTACAAATTTTTAGCATCTAATTTAACTTCAATTCCTATTATACAAAATTTTAAGATAATGCACTATCAACACACTCTTAAGTTTGCTTCTAAGTCTTATTTCCATAACTTCTTTTACGTTTCCGCCATTCTTTGCTGTTTCGATTTTTATGATATGGTGCAAGTCAGCACGAACACGAACCGTCTTATCTCCCATTATATCTTTTTTTGCACTGATTGGTGTATCATTTCGTTTTTCTTTTTGTGCGCCTAAATTTCCCACAATCACTCACTTCTTTCTATTTCTTCTTATTCTTATTTTATCATCAACAATCACAAATCACTTGTGATTTGTGATAAGTGATTTGTGATTAATATATAAAAGCCCTCTTTAAAGGGCTTTTATGTTTATTTTGAGAAAGATATAAAATCAATATATCCCTTTTCTCCGATTTTTACAACGGCATTGTAGGACTTTCTATCTTTCGTTTTGATTCCTTTTACCAGGGTTTCTTTTCCCTCTAGTAATTCTTTTACATTTGTTTTGGTGAGTTTTTTCTTTCTAAAATGTTCAGCTAAAGTGAAGGTACATTCAGGATAATTTGAACAACCATAAAACGATTTTTTTAATACAATATTGTTGCCACACTTAGGACATTTTCCTACAAGGGGTCCCGAGCGCTTAGTGGGAATTTGTACCCCTTATCGATACAAATTCCCCGTAGGCGCTAGGGACCTCTTTAGCTCCTTGGAAGCTGTCAGTAGTATACCTAATAATTTATCTACATTCCCTTTAGTAACGTGTAACTTTCCAAATTTACAAAAGCGACTCATAGAATTATTTCCTCCCGTTAAATAATAGATAACTATTAAAAATAGACAATACTTGCTCATAAGTAACGGTACTTAAATTGTTTACTTTGGCGTGTTTCATTGCTTGATGAAACTGATTTTTAGTAAACAGTTGACGATATTCTCGATTGACCCATTTTGAAACAAAGTACGTATATAGCTTCCAATATTTATCTGGAACATCTGTGGTATGGCGGGTAAGTTTTATTAAGACACTGTTTACTCTTGGTTTAGGATGAAAGCATTCCGCTGGCAGCTTAAGCAATTGCTGAATCGAGACTTGAGTGTGCAAGAGCAACCCTAGTGTTCGGTGAATATCCAAGGTACGCTTGTAGAATCCTTCTTCAACAATCAGATAGATGTCAGACGCATGGCTTTCAAAAACCACTTTTTTAATAATTTGTGTGCTTAAATGGTAAGGAATATTCCCAACAATTTTATACCTCTGTTTGTTAGGGAATTGAAACTGTAGAATATCTTGGTGAATTAAAGTGACACGAGTATTCAGTTTTAATTTTTCTGACGATAAGTTGAATAGATGACTGTCTAATTCAATAGACGTTACCTGTTTACTTATTTTAGCCAGTTTCGTCGTTAAATGCCCTTTACCTGTTCCAATTTCGTAAACGGTATCGGTTTCTTTTAAATTCAATTGTTTTATTATTTGGTTGAGTACTTTTTCACTCGTTAAAAAGTTTTGAGAATATTTTATATTTTTGTTCATGTAATCTCTCCTGAAGTGATTACATCTGTAAATAAATACAGAAGTTAAATGATTTGTTTGTAATTTTAGTTATCTGTTTAAAAAGTCATAAGATTAGTCACTGGTAGGAATTAATCTAACGTATTTATTTATCTGCGTAATCACTGTTTTTAGTCTGTTTCAAAACAGTAGATGTTTTATCTACATTACGCATTTGGAATACCAACATGACGAATCCCTCCTTCTTAATTACAAATTTTTAGCATCTAATTTAACTTCAATTTATAGTATAACACAACAAGATGATATGTTCAATATAAAAGTTATGGAATGAGTCTCATACTTCCAATTCGATGCCAGATTTAAAGGATATGACGAAGTGTTCTTCATAGACTGTAACGCTCTGGATTATCTTCCTTAGTAGCAAGCGATTAGCTTTCACAAAATCTTCTGTTTGTAGTTTTAAAAATTCATCAGGATTTTCTAACTCAACCTCAAAATATTTCATTTTACATTCCCTCATTTCATTTATTGATAAATTGAGTTTACAAAAAAGAGTGGACAATTTTTGTCTACTCTTAACCTTTAAAATAGTTTTTTTTAATCGATTTGAAGTTGCCTAAATTATTACTTATTCGGTAAAATGAAGTATTGCTTTCAACAGATTTCCTTCAACTACACTTCACTTGATTCAAACAAGGTGGGTACATTTCTATTCCCACAAACTCCTTGTCAATGGAAACAAACACGTACCCACAGGGTAAATGGAAATAGAAACTGATAATTTCTAGCTATCACTTCTACTCATTCCAAAAATTTTCTCACTCTGATACTTACCCACCATAAAGCAAAAAGCCTTGCAATCAAGGCTTTCATTATCCCTTTCGTTCAAAGGTTTCTAAGCTTTTACAAGCAGAGCAACACACTCCACGTGATGCGTATTTGGAAATAAATCAGTCGGCTGTACCTTCGTCAATTTGTACCCCAATTCCTCATAAAGTTTAATATCACGCGCCATGGTTGCCACATTACAAGAGATATAAACGATTTTCTCTGGTTTTACAGAAGTACTTGCTTTGATAAAACTTTCTGTCAAACCTTTTCGTGGTGGGTCGACAAAAATCACAGTTGGCTTGACTCCATCTGCCACCCATTTTTGCATAGCGGATTCAGCGCTATCACAGACATAGGTAACATTATCAATCCCATTTCGAGCAGCATTCTTCTGACTATCAAGGACAGCCTTTTCAACGACTTCTACACCGTAAACATGCTTAACTTGTTTTGCAAAGGAGAGACCAATTGTCCCAATACCTGAATAGGCATCAATCACGACATCATCTGCCGACAATTCTGCAAAGTCAATGGCGGTCTGATAGAGTTTTTCAGCCATTTCTGTGTTGACTTGATAGAAAGACGGTGCAGAAATTTCAAATTCATTGCCCAACATGGTATCTGCAATAGTTTCACTGCCATGCAAAAGACGGAATTCTTGACCGAATATAGTATTGGTATTCTGGTCATTAATATTCTGAACGATAGAAACAAGATTTGGAAATTGGCTTGTCAAACGCTCAATAAGGGTTTCAACACGGAAAATCTTCGGACGAGTCGTAACTAAAACTAGCATCAACTGACCTGAATAATGACCACGACGAACAACAATATTTCTCACAAGTCCTGTCTGTTCTTTCTCATCGTAAGGCTTCAAGTCTAATTTTCTCAACAGGTCACGTGTCGCTAGAACCAAGGCATCAATTTCCTTATGTTGAATGTAAAAATCCTCAATCGGAACTAAATCATGTGAATTTTTTCGGAAAAATCCTGTTTCTAACTGCCCATTCACACGACGAACAGGAACAGCTGCCTTATTGCGATAAGCAAGAGGATTGTCCATTCCCAAAGTATCTGCTACTGCTATTTCTGGCAGACCTGCAATCTTACGTAGATTATTCTCAACTTGTTTTTTCTTAAAAGCTAGTTGGGCTGGATAAGTGAGATGCCCCAAGTCAGCAATACCTGTTCTTAGATAGGTCAAATCCAAGTCCTGATTACGGTCTTGTGAGAAGATCTGCCATTCTTCCACCTTACCAAAACCAATATTTTTCTTAAGTTTTAAGATGCGCATGGAAATTTTCTCGCCTGGAAGAGCATTGTCTACAAAGAAGACAAAACCATCAATTTTTGCCACACCCTGCCCCTCATGTGTCAAATCTACAACTTCTACTTCGACAATATCGTTTTTCTTTAACATAATTCTACTTTCTATTTTTGGACCACTAAAAAAGTGACCGAAGTCACTTCTAGTATACCATATTTCTTAACGCAAGCCTAACTCAGCCAAGCGCTGCTGGTATTTTTCAAAATCAACACGAAGAGCCATACCACCATACATATCATAGTCGTCAATCCAGTCTCCATTTTCTGGGATTGTAACACGTTCGATACCATTTGCTGCATCCAATAGAAGGTCTGGTCCCTGTAGCCACATAAAGCTCTGTGGCACTGTTGTCGGAGTCATCGCCACAACCTTACCTATAGCTTCGGAGCCAGAGAATAGTTTCATTGGATTTTTAGCCTGTGTCATAACAGCAGATAACACTTCCTGTTGACGTCTCGTACGACCAAAATCACCTTCATCATCCGAACGATAGCGCGCGTAGTTAAGCAAGGTCTTACCATCCATCTGCTGTACACCGACCTGAATCGTTTGATAAGCAGGAGCATTTTCTTCCAGCTGTAAATCATTCGGCACTTCTACTGAGCTAACGACTTCACCATTAATAGTTGAAAACTGTGCATCAATCGTTACGCCCTCAGGGAAAAGTGTATCAATCGTTGTCGCAAAGGTTGCAAAATCCACCATCGCATAGTACTTGACATCGATGTCAAAATTATTCTTCAACGCCTTCCGAACTTCTTCAGCCCCTTGCTGATTATCCTGTTCTCCCAAAGTATAGGCAGTATTGAGTTTATATTCATATCCCTCAATATCCACCAAGGTATCCCGCATAAAGCTAACAAGTTTGATTTTGTTATCCGTGTTATTCACGTTTAGAACCATGATGGTATCTGTTCGAGTTTCACCTGAACTTTCGCCAACACGACCGTCTGTTCCCAAAATTAAAATATTTGTCCCATTCGACGTATCTACGCCGTTGAAGACCTCAGCTACCGGCTTCTCACTCACGCTATTCATACCTTTGAAAAAACTATAGCCCATCGCTACAATCACTAGCGCTATAGCAAGCAATACGAAACCAATAAAGCGCTTGAAACCACCCTTTTTACGAGCTTTTTTAGGTTTAGGTACTTTCGCTTTGGGCTCGATACGAGGAGACTGAAACCGTTGAGGTTTGGCTTGTCTTGTTTTTCTGGATCTACGTTCAGGATAGCGAGGCAACAGTTCCTCTTGCTCATCATCCTCTTCAAAATAATCTTCCTCGAAGTCATCTTCGTAAGCCGTTGGTGTGAAGCTACGTAGAGATTGCCTTGGACTTCCATGCCGTTCTCTCAGCTCTTTTTTATATAATAGATAATCCAACTCACGACTTTCTTTGTCATTTAAGTAGTGGATATTTTTTTGCAAATAATCTAACCTCAATTGTTCATGATGGGTTAGGATATTATTGTTTTTATTCATCTGTCTTCATCCTAGCTGGTCATATAGACCAGGTAATTCCCTAGTACTTTATAGGTTATGTCTAAACTAGTCAATTCTTTTTGAGAATAGGCTAATAATTCCTCAGACTGATTGTCAAGATCCAGTATGAAAAAATACTCACCCAAAGCCGTTTTCAGGGGTCGGCTTTCTATTTTTGTTAAGCTGATTCCTCTCCATGAGAAAACAGACATGGCCTTATACAAGGCTCCTGGCAGGTTATCTGGCAATGTCAATGCAAGACTGACTTTTTTAGCTACTTGTTCCAGTGCAATAGACGGAGCCTTATCCCCCAAAATCCAAAAGCGTGTAAAATTCTCGCTGATTTCCTGGATGTCTTGCGCAATTACCTCCAGTCCATATTCAACAGCTGCCGCTTGCGGAGCAATTGCCGCAAATGGTTGTTCAGGATGCTCTGCCACAAAGCGAGCAGCATAGGCTGTACTAGCTGTTATTTCAATACGAGCCTGAGGAAAATGTTCCTGAATATATTTCTTCCCCTGAGCAATTGCCTGCGGATGAGAATAGATAACCTCTACAGCTTTATCGGCACTCGTGGCTAACAGTTGTTGGGCAATCGGTTGAACAATCTCTGCAACCGCATGAATCTCCGCCTGATGAAAGAGATAGTCAATCGTTTCATGAACACTACCTTCAATCGAGTTCTCTACTGGAATAACGGAATAGGTAACTTCCCCCGTTTCGTAGGCCTTGATAACCTCTGTAATCGTTTCAAAAGCCTGCAAATCCGCAGTCGGAAAGGCCTGCTGGGCCACTTGATGTGTAAAAGAACCACGAGGTCCTAGATAGGCTACTTGCATAAAATTTTCCTTGCTACTTGTTCTGGATTCAGTTTATCTGTATCGATTACAGTATCGGCTAAACCTTGATAAAGTGCCATTCGTTCACGATAGAGGGCTTCAAACTCTTCCTTACTACACTGTAAAAAGAGAGGTCTTTGCGATTGTCTATCCTTACGAATTCTCTGATAGGAAACTTCAAAGGAGGCAGTAAGAAGTACATTGTCCTCCCTATTCGCCAACAGCAATTCCCTGTTTACTTCAGATTTAATCACACCACCACCAGTTGACACGATACAATTACTAGGTAAGTCCAGCAATTCTTTCAACACCTCTGTCTCCAGTTGTCTAAACGAAGCCTCTCCTTCAAGACTGAAATAGTCAGCAATAGGCATACCAATCCGTTCTTCAATGATATGGTCCATATCGTAAACGGGGAGATTTAACAAATGTGCTGTTGTTGTTTTTCCAACTCCCATAAATCCAAGTAAAACGATTGGCATACGTTCTCCTAATCCATCAAACTATTTAAGTGTTCAAAGAAGGCAGGATAGCTAGTATTGATAGCTTCTGCTCTTTCCAATACAACTTCTCCATCTTTGGCCAACAAGGCGGCAATGGCGGTCATCATACCGATACGGTGGTCACCAAATGTATTGATTTCAGCACCATGTAAAGCAGTTGGTCCGTGAATAATCATACCATCTTCTGTTGGTTCAATAGTTGCTCCCATACTATTTAGAGCATCTGCAACAACCTGAATACGATCCGTTTCTTTAACTTTCAACTCCTCAGCATCACGAATAATCGTTGTTCCATGTGCTTGAGTCGCTAGTAAGGTAATAATTGGCAACTCATCAATCAAACGAGGAATCAATTCGCCTGCAATCTCCGTAGCCTTCAATTCCGACGTTTCAACTGTAATAGTAGCAGATTTTGCAAGTTCATCTATGTTAGAAAGAGTCATTTTACCGCCCATAGCTTTAATGACATCTAAAATACCAGTCCGAGTTTCATTGATTCCCACATTTTCAAGGACAATTTTTGAACCTGGTACGATTAAACCAGCAACCAACCAAAAGGCAGCACTTGAAATATCTCCTGGAACTGTAATCTCTTGGGCAATAAACTCCTGACCACCTTGGATGCGGATTTCCTTGCCATTGACTTCCAACTGTCCACCAAACTGGACAATCATATCTTCTGTATGGTTTCGAGTCAACTCTTTTTCTACGATGACCGACTCTCCCTCAGCCTGCAAGGCAGCAAAAATCAGAGCTGATTTTACTTGGGCAGAGGCTACAGGGAGTTGGTAGTGGATTGGTTTTAAATTCTTATTCCCTTTGATGGTCAACGGAGGTAGGTCACGTTCAGTTTGTCCAGAAATCTCTACTCCCATTTGACTGAGTGGAATAGTTACTCGGTCCATAGGACGTTTGGATAAGGAATCATCACCAAACATAGTCGCCTCAAAATCTTGACCTGCTAAAACGCCTGAAATCAAACGAATCGAGGTTCCAGAATTTCCCATATCCAAATCATTTTTGGGTGCTTGAAGACCATCAAAGCCAACACCGTGTACTTCAACAATATCACCATTGTCTTCAATTTTCACACCCAAATCACGAAAGACCTGCATGGTTGACAAGACATCTTCCCCACGCAAAATATCGTGGACACGAGTAACACCTTTTGCAAGGGAACCAAAAATAATAGAACGATGACTGATTGATTTATCACCTGGGACACGAATCACACCCTGTAGTTTTTCTACGTTTTTTCTTAATTTCATATCCTTACCCCAAACTAGTATTACTTCCATTCTATCATATTTATTAAATATTTTCTGATTTTTATGACAATGACTTGCAAAAAAAATCAATTTCCATTACATTTTTATCCAAAGTGTATGAATCAAAAATCGTTAACCTATTGTAAGTAAAATTTCTTAAATTTTCTTTATATAAAATATTCAGAATTTACTGTAAATTTCACACAAAATCATGAATATTGGTTTTAAATTCTTAAAAATAATGGTATAATTGAGAAATCTATAAATGAAAGAGGAAGACCTATTGTTTACACCAATCAGCGAAAAAATTGACATCAATCAAGTCCGAGAGCATTCTAAACTTTCTCCTGAAACACTTGCTAAAAAACAAGCTCGTGACCGTGAACTTGAAGCCATCTTAAAAGGTGAAGATGATCGTCTTCTCCTAGTAATTGGACCATGTTCTTCTGACAATGAAGAGGCTGTCTTAGATTATGCTCATCGCTTGGCCAAGCTCCAAGAAGAGGTCAAAGATAAAATTTTCATGGTCATGCGCGTCTATACTGCCAAGCCACGTACCAATGGTGATGGTTATAAAGGACTCATGCACCAACCAGATACAGATGCTGCACCAAGCCTTATCAACGGAATCAAAGCAGTTCGTAACCTCCACTATCGTGTCATTACGGAAACAGGTTTAACTACTGCTGACGAGATGCTCTATCCTGAAAACCTGCCTTTGGTTGATGACTTGGTTTCCTACATCGCTATCGGAGCTCGTTCGGTTGAAAATCAACAGCACCGCTTTGTAGCGTCAGGCATCGATGTTCCAACAGGCTTGAAAAATCCAACATCTGGTAACCTCAAAGTCATGTTCAACGGTCTTTTTGCTGCTCAGAAGAAGCAATCCTTTCTCTTCAACAATACTGAAGTTGAAACATCTGGCAATCCACTTGCTCACGTTATTCTTCGTGGCGCAGTCAATGAAAATGGTAAATACCTACCAAACTATTACTATGACAATCTTCTAGAAACCATTGAGCTCTATGACCAATTTGGCTTGAAAAATCCATTTATTATTATCGATACCAACCATGACAATTCTGGGAAAAATTATTTGGAACAAATCCGTATCGTTCGTCAGACCTTAATCAACCGCGACTGGAACAAATCCATTCGTAACTACGTTCGCGGATTCATGATTGAATCCTACATTGAAGACGGTCGCCAAGACAATCCAGATGTCTATGGAAAATCCATCACAGACCCTTGCTTAGGCTGGGAAAAAACACAAGAACTCATCCGAGAAATTTACAACAGATAGGAAGATATTATGGGAATTCACAAACGTAGCACCAGTTTAGACATTGATAAAGTAAAGGAACTTTCCAAGTTAGAAGGAGAATTTCTAGCTGCAAAAAATCAGCGCGATGAAGAACTGAAAAGAATTATCCGAGGCGAAGATGACCGTCTGCTCTTGGTTATCGGCCCTTGCTCATCAGATAATGAGGAGGCCGTTCTAGAATATGCACGTCGTCTCTCTAAGCTTCAAGAGGAAGTCAAAGATAAAATCTTCATGGTCATGCGGGTTTACACAGCTAAACCACGTACCAATGGGGAAGGCTATAAAGGACTGGTTCATCAGCCAGATACTTCTAAATTACCAGACCTCATTAACGGAATTGCAGCCGTTCGTAATTTGCATTACCGTGTCATTACTGAGACCGGACTCACAACTGCTGATGAAATGCTCTACTCTGCCAACTACCCTCTTGTGGAAGACTTGGTGTCCTACCATGCTATCGGAGCACGTTCGGTTGAAGACCAAGAACACAGATTTGTTGCATCAGGTGTCGATATGCCAACTGGTATGAAAAACCCAACTTCTGGTAATTTGACCGTTATGTTCAATGCTATCTACGCCGCACAAAACAAACAGAACTTTATTTACCGCGATGCAGAAGTTGATACAGATGGCAACCCTCTAGCTCATGCTATCCTTCGTGGTGCCAATACTGAAAAGGGCGGTTATGAGCCAAACTACTACTATGATATTCTCTTGAAAACCATCAAACAGTATGAACAATTTGGTCTTAAAAATCCATTTATCGTAATTGATACCAACCACGACAATTCTGGTAAAAATTACCTGGAACAAATCCGTATCGTCCGTCAAACCCTCATCAACCGTGATTGGAATGAAGCCATTCGCAAATATGTCCGTGGTTTCATGATTGAATCCTACTTAGAAGACGGCCGTCAAGATAGCCCTGAGGTATTCGGCAAATCCATTACCGATCCTTGCTTGGGTTGGGAAAAAACGGAAGCTCTGATTCGTGAAATTCATCAAACTGTCTAATTCTTTCCTTAATTTTTATAGGATAAATAATTTGGAGGTAAGCTATGAACATTGATGGTTACACTCGTCTTGCTGCCGTTGTTGCAAATCCAATCAAACACACCATTTCCCCCTTCATTCATAATCTGGCTTTTAAGGAAACAGGTGTAAATGGTGTCTATGTCGCTTTGGAAATTCCAGAAGAGGATTTGGCTGCTACTCTTGAAAATATCAAACGCTACGATATGTTTGGCATCAATCTTTCCATGCCCTATAAACAAGCTGTCATTCCTTATCTAGATGATTTAACAGCCTCTGCACGCCTGATTGGCGCTGTCAATACTGTCATTCATCAGAACGGCTTACTAATCGGTCATAATACCGATGGCATTGGATTCTTCAAAAGTTTAGAAAAACTAAGAGGATTCCAAGTACGCAACAAGCGACTGACCATTCTAGGTGGCGGCGGTGCTTCTACTGCTATCATAGCTCAGGCTGCATTGGATGGTGCAAAGGAAATTACCATTTTCTGCCGTCAACAAAGCTTGGAAAGAACACGGGCGAGTCTTACACCTATTGCTCAAGCAACTGGAGTTCCCATGAAGATTCTAGCGCTTGAAGATAGCCAATTACTACAGGAACATATTACCAACTCCGACTTACTAGTCAACGGAACCAGTGTAGGCATGGATGGGTATTCTCAACCTGTTCCTTCTACCATTCGCTTTCCTGAAAATCTTTTGGTTGCAGATGTGATCTATCAACCATTCGAAACACCTTTAATGAAGCTTGCCCAATCACAAGGCAATCCAACTATCAATGGTTTGGGCATGCTCCTTTTCCAAGCGGCTGAAGCATTCCAAACCTGGACTGGTAAGGAAATGCCGGCTGACTTGATTTGGGACCAATTAGTCCAGAAATACGACATCAAATAGAGAGGAAATCTGATGAAACTGACCGTCAATCTTCCCCACAATCCCTACGACATCCTCATCCAAAGAGGAAGTTTAGCACAGACAGGTACATGGGTCAAAGGGCTCTGGAAACCTCAGAAAATCGCCATTATCACCGATGATTATGTTGCTCCCCTTTATGCTACCACCGTTCAAACTAGTCTGGAAACAGCTGGCTTTGAAACCATAATCTTTGAATTTCCAGAAGGTGAAGCCTCAAAAAATCTTGACACTGTCAACCAGGCCTACGAATTTCTCGTAAAAAATGGCATGACACGCAGTGACGGAATCATTGCCCTGGGTGGTGGTGTCGTTGGCGATTTGGCTGGCTTTGTGGCATCAACTTACATGCGTGGCATTCATTTACTACAAATCCCAACCAGCCTAACTGCCCAAGTTGATTCTTCTATCGGTGGAAAAACTGGCGTGAATACACCATTTGCTAAAAATATGGTAGGCACCTTCTGCCAGCCAGACGGTGTGCTCATTGACCCTGATACCCTAAAAACACTCGGCAAACGAGAATTGATTGAAGGAATGGGCGAGGTTGTCAAATATGGCTTAATAGATGATGTGGAGCTCTGGGAAACCCTAGACCAATTAGACGGCTCTGTCGAGAGCATTCTGGAGCATGCTGACTATATCATCTACCACTCCTGTGAAGTCAAACGCAAGGTTGTTGTCGAAGATGAATTAGACAACGGTGTCAGACTCTACCTCAACTTCGGTCACACGATTGGACATGCTATTGAAGCGACCGCTGGCTACGGCCAGGTCATGCACGGTGAAGCTGTTGCTATCGGTATGGTACAAATCTCACGCGCAGCTGAGAAAAAAGGACTGATGCCAGCTGGTATGACAGAAAAGATTATCGCAATGTGTGAAAAATTCGGCTTGCCGACTACACACCAACCTTGGAATGTAGATGAATTATACGCCGCCCTAACTCACGATAAAAAAGCACGTGGCAAGACCATCAAACTCGTCATCGTCCCTCAATCGGGACAGGCTGCCATCCATCAAATTCCAATGGAAGAAATGCTAGAATTTCTACAAGTATAGCCTTTTAGTTCACATCAAAAGCCGCAGGTATAACTCAATGCTTTCTTGTTTCTAGGCGACCAGCTGATGTACTTCGCTTTTTTGTTCTCAGGCTCAGGTACGAATAGTCCACTGGACTATTCGTATCCCCCAGATTGCTTGCACAGTCAATGGACTGTGCAAGGTGGGAGATAAAAGAGCGGAGCACGTCGCTTTTGCAAAAGCAGGCAAGACGAGTTCAAACAATCCAGTAGAGTGTTTGAATTTGGAAATAAGGAAACGGAGTTTCCTCTTACGTCGAAGTAATAAAAGTCAACTAAATGACGAGATAAGAAAAATGACTACTGATTCAAAATCATCAGTAGTCTTATTTTTTTATAAAATCATTTCATCGTCAGTTAGCTTTTCACCACTGTTTTTGTAGAAAAGGTCCATCAAGTTTTGAACAGTCAAGTTCTTCTTCTCTTCTCCTTCTACATCGACAACAATCTGACCACGGTGCAACATGACCAAACGATTACCATATTCAATGGCGTTTTCCATATTATGCGTAATCATCAGAGCTGTCAACTGGTGACTCTCGACAATCTTCTTAGTCAATTCCATGACCATATCGCTAGTTTTGGGATCAAGGGCGGCAGTATGCTCATCCAAGAGCAGGACCTTTGGTTTGACCAGCGAAGCCATCATCAATGTCAAGGCCTGACGTTGACCACCTGAAAGAAATTGCGTGTCAACCTTCATACGGTTTTCTAGTCCCAGACCAAGCTCTTTCAAGGCTTCCTTAAAAATAGCACGTTCACTATCCTTCACACCCCAGCCAAGACCACGTGACAATCCACGACGATAGGCAATAGCCATGTTTTCTTCAATGGTCAAGCGGGAAGCTGTTCCCATCTTAGGATCTTGGAAGACACGGCTGATGTCCTTAGAACGTTTGGCAGCTGAGACATGCTTAATGGATTTACCTTCAAGCAAAATATCGCCCGAATCAACCGTCAAGGCACCTGCAAGTGAGTTCATGAAAGTTGATTTACCAGCACCATTACCACCGATAATGGAGATAAAATCACCCTCTTTTACATCTAAGTTCAACCCACGAAGGACATGGTTCTCATTAACTGTTCCAGCTTCGAAGGTTTTATGAATATTTTGAATTGATAAAATTGTAGACATGACTTCCTCCTAAGCATTTCCATTCAATTTTGGACGACGAATATTCAATTTCTTCTGCAATTCTGGCACATAGAGAACGGTTGCCAGAAGGATAGCTGAGAAGAGTTTAACAAGGTCTGCATCCATACCTGGAATTTCCAAAATCGCTAAGATAATCAAACGGTAAACAACTGCACCGAGAACAACCGATAGGAGTCTCCAACCCAGGCGTAAGTTACGCAAGATAACTTCTGCAATAATGACAGATGCTAGACCGATAACAATGGTACCAGTACCTGAGTTGAGATCTGCATAGCCATTATTCTGAGTAAGAAGAGCTCCACAAAGGGCAATTAGACCATTCGACAACATATAGCCGTAGATTTTCATATTGTCTACATTGATACCATTGGCCTCACTCATTGGAATGTTATCCCCTGTTGAACGAATAGCTAGACCAATTTGTGTATTGAGCAAGAGCGTCAATAGGCCTACAACTGCTAGTACAAAGACCAGACCAATCACCAAAACAGCATTGGTTTTTGTCAAACCGAAATCCTGCAATTGGGTCACCAGTGTTTCTTGTTTGAGCAGGGCTACATTGGCTTTGCCTAAAATTTTCAAGTTGATGGAGTAGAGTCCTGTCAAGGTTACAATACCAGTCAAAAGGGCTGGAATTTTTAGTTTTGTATGAAGTAAACCAGAAATCAATCCTGCACCCATACCAGCTACCATAGCCATAAAGGTTGCCAGCAAGGGATTCACTCCGTTCACAATCCCTGTCGCACAAACAGCAGCTCCAAGCGGATAAGAGCCCTCAGCTGTCATATCAGCAATATCTAAAATACGAAACGTCAAGTAAACACCAATCGCCATAACTGACCAAAGCAAGCCTTGCGAGATACTTGATAAAATAATATCCACGATTTTCTCCTTTTTCTAAATTCGTAGTCAATACTAGGTACTATCATACCAATCTTATTCAGATACAGCAAGCTTAGAAGTATCGATACCTAATTTCTGAGCCATTTCTTCATTAACGTGAAGACTGACGGTCTCTGGGTATTCTACCGCTGTTTCTGACACATTGGCTCCTTCGATAATCTTAATAGCCATTTTTGCAGTTTGACGACCTAAAGCTTCATAGTTGGTACCGTAAGTCAAAAGACCTCCTTCATCCACCATGTCCGTTGAACCACCGATTACTGGAACCTTATGCTCTACAGATAATTCACCGATCATGGTCATGGTTGAAGCGACAGTATTGTCTGTTGGAATAAAGAGAGCATCTACATCCTTCATCAAACTTGTTGTCGCATCTTGTACTTCATTAGTCGAAGTGATTCCTTTTACCACTACCTTATAACCTGCTTTTTCTAGCAAGTCCTTAGCTTGCTCTACCTGGACTTCTGAATTACGTTCGCTAGTAGTGTACAAAATACCAACTGTCTTAGCATCAGGAACAGCTTGTCCTAGCAATTCAACCTGTTTGTCAATTGGAGCTTGATCAGAAGTACCTGTCAACAGTCCACCTGGTTTTTCAATGGATTCTACCAAGTCAGCTGACAAGGGATCTGTAACCGCAGTAAAGACAATCGGCGTTTCAGTAGACACAGTCGCTAAACTCTGGGCAGACGGCGTAGCGATTGCCAAGACAATATCATTTCCATCGATTAATTGTTCTGAAATGGTTTGAAGGTTAGCTTGATCGCCTTGGGCATTTTGATAATCCAAAACCAATTTTTCACCCTCTTTGTAGCCATTTGCTTCTAATTCCGCCACAAAACCCTCACGGGCAGCTGTCAATGATTCATGCTCCATATATTGGAGAACTCCAACTTTGACCACATCTGAGGAAGCTTGTTCTGATGATGAGGAACAAGCTGCAAGTGTTAGCAAACCCATACTTGCTACTGAAATAGTTGCCAATTTTTTTACTAGCTTATAATACATAAACGTTTCTTCTCCTAAATATTTTACTCTTCTAATGCTTTTATAGTCGCTGCATCAATACCAACAGCTTTAGCCATTTCTTCATTGACAGTAATAGCCGCTGTATTTGGTTTTTCAACTGCTAAGTCAGCTGGCTTTTCACCCTTCAAAATCTTCACGGCCAATTCACCAGCTTGAACACCGATAGCATGGTAGTCGACACCGTAGGTAAATAGAGCTGCGTCAATAACTGCTGCGTCACTTCCCATAGCTGGAACTTTTGCTTCTTTTAAAATATCACCGATTGTTGAAGCTGTAGAGGCAACTGTGTTATCAGTTGGAAGATAGATAGCATCGACTTTTCCTGCAAGTGAAGTAATAGCTTGCTGAACATCGTTTGTCGTCGTAACTGTTGTCACTTCTACCTTTACACCTTTTGCTTCGAGTGCTTTTTTAGCCTGCTCAGCTTGAACTTCTGAGTTAACCTCGCTAGAATTGTAGAAAATACCGACAGTCTTCGCAGTTGGTACAACTTTGAGCAACATCTCGATTTGACCTTCCACATCAGTTGCATCAGTCGATCCCGTCATGGTCCCACCTGGTTTTTCCAATGATTCAACCAAACCTGCTTCAACTGGATCTGTGACAGCTGTGAATACACTTGATGTTTCACTATCTGCATTAAGCATGGCTTGGGCTGCCGGTGTTGCGATGGCAAAGTTAAGATCATTTTTCCCTGCCAATTTCTCAACCATTGTCTGTAAGTTTGCTTGATCACCTTGGGCATTTTGCAAATCAATCGTCAGATTTTCACCTTCCTTGTAGCCTGCTTCTTCGAGTGCCTCTACAAAACCTTCACGAGCTGAGGTCAACGCTTCATGTTCAGCATATTGAATAATACCAACATTGACTGAGCTTGAATCTGACGAATTGGAACTGCATGCAGCAAGCGTTACTGCTGACAAAAGTGCTACTGAACTAAGTATAATTTTTTTAAATCCCATGATTATTCTCCTTTTATAAATATAATAGCAAACAAGAAAGGACCGCTTAGACTACACTCTAAACGGTCCTTGTATTTCATCTGTATAGGAAAACAGAATGAATTATCCGTGCCATTTAGATGTATCATCTATGGGCACATGTCAAAATAGCTACAGCCACATAGATACAAACTTTACGTTCCCGTGTTTGCATCCATGTTTACCATGTCTACAAACACTATCTAAAATAGCCGTAGAAATAAGTATGATTAGCTGAATGATTTTGACACATTTGTAACATCTCTGTTTCCCTTCCTCATTTATTTGTAACTATCATAACTGTTTTCAAATTATTTGTCAATAGGAAATTGCGTAAATTTTCAGATTTTTCAAGTTTTTTCGAATTTTTCTAAAAATAAACCCCTATATTATTAGCTATAAAACGATCTGTCAACAGCCGCCAGCTATAACTTAATTTTTAGCATTGACTTGAAACAGTCCCCTAGATTGCTTGCACAGTAAATGAACTGTTCAAGGTGGGAGATATAAGAGCGGATTGCAAAATCAGGTCAACAACGACTGATTTTGATTTTCGAAGGGTATAAATGACTATATTTGATGTCACAAAAAAGTCTGAACCTAAGCTCAGACCCTACTAAAACAATTATTTTACTTCAACTTTTTCAGTCCAAGGACATGCTGTAGTTGCTAGAACCTCGTTGAGTTCTTCTACGTTGCGGCGGCCTTGATCTGCCAACCAAGCTTTGGCTGCTTCTTCACCCTCGCTTGCAAAGATGGCTACTGCATCCTTCCAAGTCGCCCGACCACAAAGGACACCATTAAAGCTTGAACCTGCTTCTTTAGCAAAGACAAGTGTTTCTTGGAAGAGTTTGGCAGATACACCTGCACTCAAATAGATGAATGGCAAGTGAGTACTATCTGTTTGTTCCTTGAAGAAGGCCTTAGCTTCTTCAACTGTATAGACTGGCTCTTCATCTGTGTAGCCTTCTACAAAGTTCATATTGACAGGCACTTCAACCTTGAGCACGTCTGCATTATAACGTGACTTGCTAAATTCACGCATGGCACCATTGACCTTGTGTGGTTTGAGGGCTGCGTATTCACGAGAAGTCACATCCATATCGCTGGCATCGTAAGTCAAGATTTCGACAAAGTAAGGAATATCTTCTGCGATACACTCACTACCAATGCGTTCTACCCAGGCATGCTTAATGTCATTGATTTCTGGCTTGTCATCTACATCATAGTAAAGCAAGATTTTTACGGCATCCGCTCCCAATTCTTTGATGCGTTTAGCTGACCAGTTTGGCAAAAGGTCTGGCAAACGACCTGGTGTGGACGCATCGTAACCTGTTTTTTCATAAGCTGCAATGAAGCCACAATCTGCATGGCGTAATTCTGAAGCTGGAACACCATACTCAGCATCCAAGAGGATAGAGCTTGCATAAGGGGTCAAATCACTTGAGATGACTTTCTTGAAGTCAATCAAAATGTCATCTCCAAATTCGCCACCACCTGCTGCAGCAGCAAGCAAGCGTTTCAAAGCCCCCCGTTGGTCAATCGCCAAAGCCGCAATCACCTGATCGCTGTTTGACAAGCGGGTCATGTGATTGAATTTAGCCTGAGAAAGTTGTAATTTTGTCATTAGTTTCCTCCTAAGGAATTTTATTAACCAAATCGTTTCACGCCATCTAGATAGGTCGCTTGTAAGCGTCCTGCATCATCTACGACGATAAAGTCTGCAGCTCGGCCTTCTGCAATCCGACCACAAATATGGTCAATATTGACAGAGCGAGCTGGTGCCAGAGAGGCCATACGAAGGGCATCAGGTAGGGACACCAAGCCCCATTTCACAACATTCTGCACTGCTTCGATCAATTCTAAGATAGAACCTGCCAAACTACCACTTTCTTTTAAACGAGCAGTTCCATCTTTTACAACAACTTCAAATTCACCGAGGCGGGACTCTCCTTCACCCATACCGCCAGCTCGCATACAGTCCGTAATCAAAACAGTTTCCTCTGCGCCACGTGCTTTGACCACGATTTCTGCCGCAGCTGGATGAACATGGTGTCCATCACAAATCATTTCCGCATAGACATTTTTTAAATTCAAAGCAGCTCCGACCATACCTGGTTCACGGTGATGAAGCCCACTCATCCCATTGTAAACATGGACGAAGATATTGGCACCAGCTTCTACTGCTGCTTCCGCTTGTGCATAGGTCGCATCACTGTGAGCCAAGGCAGTATGAATTGCCTTGCTGTTGGCAAATTCGATAAATTCTGTCACGCCTTCTCTTTCTGGCGCAATGGCAATTTTATTGACTAAACCTTTCGATAAGCTGTGCCAGTTGTCCAACTTTTCAATGGATGGATCGCTCATGTACTTAGGATTTTGTGCTCCCTTGTATTTTTCTGTAAAGAAAGGACCTTCTAAGAAAATACCTTGAATCTTGGCGCCTGTTTCCTGCCCTGCATAAGTCCCAATCGTTTCACAAACTGCATCTAAATTTTCAGTCGTATCTGTTAAGGTCGTTGGAAGCCAAGAGGTTACCCCACAAGACAAGAGGCCTTCTGAAATTACCTTGATCCCTTCAAAATCATTGTCCATAACATCGTGAGAAGCGTAGCCGTGGATATGTGTATCAACTAGCCCTGGTGCTAAATGAAAGTCCGAATAATCAACAATCTCCCCTTCAGGCTTTTCGGTCACAATCCGTCCAAACTGACCCTTGTCAGTAATTTCCAAATAGGCTGATTCGACCTCACTCTCTGGTAAAATAATAGATTTTGCTTTTATAAATACTGTCATACTATCTCCTTTATTGATATATACACTTATCAAACTGGTTATAACCATATACTAAATATATTGTAGAACTTCTATTAGAAAATGTCAAGTAATTACCATAACTTTATAAGAAATGGATGCTGTGAGAAGGTAGAAAAAAAGTTCTTACTCCCCAAAGTACCGTTTCTGAATCTGTACTTGGAGATAAGAACTCTACGTAAGCAGTATATACTAGGCGTCAATCCACGACCTAACACCCTGCTCCTATCAAATATAAATATATTACAACAATTCGTTGAGAGGCTTGAAGATGATACGTTCCAAATCAGCTACATAAGTTCCCAATTGTTGTTGCTTGCTGAAATATTCTGTCAAAAGTGGATTTCCCTGAACTTTCTTGTTGAAATCCAACATTTTCTTTTGGTCAGCTTCAGTAGGAATTTCACCAGCCTGCAATTTAGATTGGATTTCTTTTTGGAAAGAAATATAACTTTCCAATATTTCTTTGGCTTCTGAATCCCCCTCAACTGAGACCTTAACGGCTTCCACCGCCTTATATTCAGGCAGGTTACGGATTGCACGTTCCAATTCATTTGCTATATCATAGATATTTGTTGACATAATTTTCTCCTAATCTAAATGAATTTTGTAAGTCGTCTGCTCTCTTAAACGTTTCGCAGCGTCTTCCAAATTTCCCTTATTTTTAAACGTAATTTGTAAAATACCGTGTATATCTTCACGGTTCTCTTCATTGATACGAATATTGACAATGGAAATCCCCCGTAAGACTTCCAAAACCTTCAAAATCGTATCTTCCTCATCAGGAACACTAAGGAATAAATCGTAGAAAGAATCAACACCTGCACGCTTGTGAATTTCCATGGCTTTACGAGTTTGACGCCCCTTATCAAAAAAGTCCCAAATTGCTTTTTGATCGCCAGATCTGAGCACATCTGAAATTTCTGAAAGACGTTCTTGAAATTCCTCGATTCGATTTAGAATAGAATCTGCATTGGTTAGCAAAATGCTAGTCCACATGCTCGGCTCACTTTCCGCAATCCGTGTCATATCTCTAAATCCGCCAGCTGCAAAATTATTCGTAAAGGGATGTTCTTGCGCAAACTCTCCAGCTTGATGCATCAAACTAGAAGCCAATACGTGTGGAAAATGTGAAATTTGACTGGTCACACGGTCATGTTCTGCTGCATCAATCTGAACAAAACGTGCCCCCGTTCCAGATAACAAATCTGTCAATCGGGGAACCGCATCCCGCTTGGTAGCCTGACACGGTGTCATAATGTAGTAAGCATTCTCAAATAGATAGAGATCTGCTGCACTGGCACCAGATTTATGACTACCTGCCATAGGGTGGCCACCGATAAAATTAATTTGTCTTGGCGCCAAATGTTCCTCTGCAGCAGCCACAATTGCAGACTTCGTTGAACCTGCATCTGTAATCAAGACCGTATCCTTCAATTCAAGGGCGCTAAATTCTTCAATCAAGCGCAAAGAAACTTGAATTGGAACACAAAGAAGAATCACATCAGCCTGCTTTGCTACACCCTCCAATTCCGTTGACACCACATCAACCATCCCCTTGCCCAAGGCAATTTGGCACGATTGTTCGTTAGGATCAAAGCCAATGAGGTGATAGTCAGGATGGTCTTTGCGAATACAGAGCGCAAGTGAACTTCCAATCAACCCTAGACCTACAATTAAAATCGTTTTTTTCATTAATTACCTAGAAATTTTTGACATAGTCGCGATGACTGGCTACTGCAGCTTTCAATTCCTCCATATTATCGGAAGAGAACTTCTCTAGGATTTCTGTCGCTAGAGTTGTGGCTACGACTGATTCCATGACCACACCAGCTGCTGGGAGAGCCGTTGGATCTGAACGCTCCACAGTAGCTTTATAAGGTTCATGGGTATCAATGTCAACCGACATCAATGGCTTATAGAGGGTCGGTATTGGTTTCATAACACCGCGAATGATTAGGGCCTCGCCATTGGTCATACCACCTTCGAAACCACCTAGATTATTGGTTCGGCGTGTATATCCTTTTTCTTGGGACCAGAGAATTTCGTCCATGACTTGGCTCCCTTTGAGATAGCCAGCTTGGAAGCCTACTCCAAATTCTACTCCCTTAAAAGCATTGATTGAAACAACAGCTTGCGCTAATTTTGCATCTAACTTTTTATCCCATTGCACATATGATCCCAAGCCAGCTGGAACTCCTCCAACAACAGTCTCAATCACTCCGCCAATAGTATCTCCATCTCGCTTGATTTGATCAATATAGGCTTTGATTTCTTCTTCACGCTCTTGGTTGACAATGGATACTTCTGACTGGGCTGCACGATCTTTGATTTCTGCTACGCTTAAACCATCTGGGACATCAATTTCCTTCCCTCCGAAAACGACTACATGGTTGGCAATTTCAATATCCAACTCAGCCAAAATCCGTTTGGCAACCGCACCAACAGCTACACGCATAGTTGTCTCACGCGCACTAGAACGCTCCAAGGAATTACGCAAATCATCAAAGCGATATTTCATACCACCCACTAGGTCAGCATGTCCTGGTCGTGGATGTTTGATACGACGCTTACTTTTGAGCTTCTCTTCGATGTCCTCAACTGCCATAATATCCAACCATTTTTGATGGTCTTTATTGGTCACATTCAATGTAATCGGGGCACCGGTTGTCTTACCGTGACGAACACCAGCCGTAATCTCTACGCGATCTGTTTCAATCTGCATCCGACTACCACGACCGTATCCCCCCTGGCGACGTTTTAAATCTTCATTAATATCCTCGGCTGTTAAAGGAAGACCAGCTGGAACTCCCTCAATAATGGCTGTTAGACGTGGTCCATGAGACTCACCAGCTGTTAAATAACGCATACTTAATTCTCCAAAATTTCCAAAAACTTACGAGTATTGCCTAAAGACATCTGTCCAGGTGCAGATGTTTCATCTAAGCTGGCAAAAGTCCAGCAGGATCCTGTAATCACACCTGCAATACGCGTTAACTTCCCTAGTTCACCCATAGCGATTGTCGCAAATGTCTGCTCGGTGTTCAGCGATTTAAAACCACGAGTATAATTCATAACATCTAGGACGTCCTGCTCTGTCTTAGCCATTACAGCCATTTTAACAACAGCTGGTGACAGGCTAGTCAGTTCAGACATGATTTCCATATAATTAGACGGTGTTTCCTCAAAATTATGATAACTCAACACAAGATTAGGAAACTCCAACATCTGCTCAAAAACCGACTTATAAGAATAATATTCAAAATCAATATAATCTGGCTGATAAAGCGCTGCAACTTCTTTGATTAAATTAACATATTCTTGATCGTCCAAATCCAAGTGGCCACCTTCACGTGTTGTACGAATGGTGAAAACCACTTCCTTACCATTACATTTTTCAAATATAGCAGGTGCTACTCTTAAAATATCATCTTTCGGAAGATAGTCTGCTCGCCATTCAACAATATCTGCCTCTGCTAGACGTTCTACATCAATGGCCTCTACCTCTTCCAGATTTCTAGGCATAATAGGAACTACTATTTTCATTTATCTACCTGTATCGTAAAGACCTTTAGGTAATTACTACTTTCATCATTTTTATTGATTACAAAATCGGCTGGCAAGCGATAACTTGCCTCATAACGGTGTTTTCTAACACCAAAACCTTTTTCAATCTGCCGCTTAAATTTTTCAACAGAAACATTTGCAGCGTTGGTCGAAGCGATAATAGTTCCACCTGTATTTAGTATTTCCAAAGATTGAGAAATCAACTTGTGGTAATCTTTGGCTACTGAAAAGGTTTGTTTCTTATTTCGTGCAAAGCTTGGCGGATCCAAGACAATCACATCATAAGTCAAGCCTTTACGTTTGGCATATTTGAAATATTCAAATACATCCATTACTACAAAGTGATGATTATCTAAGTCTGAACTATTAACCTTAAAGTGAGCTTTAGAAAGTTCTCGCGAGCGTTTGGCTAAGTCGACAGAAGTCGTTTCCCCTGCTCCGCCCATGGCAGCAGCAATAGAAAATGCTGCCGTGTACGAAAACATGTTCAAAAGTGACTTGCCTGCCGCCAGGCCATCCACCAAGGAACCACGTACTTCATGCTGATCCAAAAAGATTCCCGTCATCAGTCCATCATTCATAAAGACCTGATAGTGAACTCCATTTTCCAACACAGTGAAATACTCAGGGGCTTCTTCTCCATAAAGATGAGCAGACTCAAAGGCCAAACCTTTAAAACGAATCTTCTCATAAGCTCCTCTTACTTCTGGAAATACCTGTTGAAAGGCAGCAACAATCATCTCTTTGACAGAATAAATAAAGGTATTATACCATGAAAAAACTGCGTATTCATCATACAAGTCAACCGTCATTCCACCAAAATTATCTCCATCTTGATTAAATAAACGAAAAGCATTCGTCATCTCAGATTGATAAAAATGTTGACGTTTCTGTTTAGCATCCACGAATAATTTAACAAAAAAATCCACGGTCAAGTCTTGGTTGCTTCTACTAAACAGCCAGCCTATTCCCTTATTCTGTTTGGACAAATAAGCCTGACCTAAATAGCTTCCAGATTCTGAATACAAAACAGCCAGCCTGTCTTCATCAAACGAAAAACCTGAAAAATCAGCGCTATCCAAGAGTTGAATCCCTCTGTTTATTTTCTGTTCTGCAATACGGTTTACCTTTATTTTCATAGAATTATTATAACATGTTTCTTCATATATGCCAAAAAAACTCTAAACTTTGAGGCTTATTTTAAAATTATGGTATAATGAACTAAGCTTTTAGAAAGGACCATGAGGTTTTATTGTGAAAAAACTAATTGACTACGTCAAGAAGAGCGGACAAACTCGACTTGGCTTCGTCTTGATTTTGCTAATCATTTACTGGCTCAAAACACTCTGGGCCTACTATGTTGATTTTAATTTAGATACCCAAGGATTTTTCCAAAATTTTATCGCTATTATAAATCCTCTACCAGTAGGAATTTTATTGCTTGGTCTCTCGCTTTATATAAAGAATACGAAGGCATTCTATAGTGTAGCGATGACCATTTATATTGTTCTTTTCGCCTGGCTCTTTTCCAATACAGTCTATTATAGAGAATTTTCCGATTATATCTCCATTTCTACCATGATGGCTACCTCTAGCGTATCTGCTGGATTAGGAGAAGCAGCTCTTAAGTTATTTAGGCTATGGGATATTGTCTATTTTCTTGATTTTATAGCTTTTGGTTTCTTAGTCTACCGTAAGGCATTTCACTGGGACAAAACTCCATTTCATAAAAAATCTAGCTTTGCCATCACAGCCTTTTCAGTATTATTATTCTCTATCAATCTCTTTTTAGCAGAAATTGATAGACCTGAGCTACTTACGAGAGGATTTTCTAATACTTATATCGTCAGAGCCCTTGGGTTACCAGCTTTCCTTGGCTACAATGCTAATCAAACCTACAATGCCCATAAGGATCGCTCTGGGGCCACCGCCTCAGACCTGGAACCTGTAAAACAATATATTACAGAACATTATGCTCAGCCGAATGACAACTACTTCGGTATTGCCAAAGGACGAAATGTTATCTATCTCCACCTAGAAAGCTTACAACAATTTGTTATTGACTATAAGTTGAACGTCAACGGTGTCGAATACGAAGTCACACCTTTCCTCAATTCTCTGTATCATTCTAGCTCTACTCTCGCCTTTTCCAATTTCTTTAACCAAGTTAAGGCAGGTAAGACCTCTGATGCCGAAACCATGATTGAAACCTCTCTTTTTGGACTCAATCAAGGCTCTTTCATGGTCCAATATGGCGGAAGCAATACCCAGCAAGCAGCACCATATATTCTCTCTCAAAATGGTGGCTATACATCTGCTGTATTCCACGGAAATGCAGCCAGTTTCTGGAATAGGAACAACACCTATAAACAATGGGGGTACAATTACTTCTTTGATCAATCCTATTTCTCTAAAGCCACTGCTGAAAATTCATTCCAATACGGTCTAAATGATAAAATCATGTTCGCCGACTCTATCCAATATCTGGAACATTTACAGCAACCCTTCTATACCAAATTTATCACAGTTTCCAACCACTACCCCTATACAACCAGCTTGATTGGGGATGAGATTGGCTTTCCATTAGCCAATACAGATGATGAAACCATTAATGGCTATTTTGCTACTGCCAACTATCTCGATGCGTCCATAAAGGCATTTTTCGATTACTTAAAAGCGACTGGCTTGTACGAAAACTCCGTCATCGTCCTCTATGGTGATCACTATGGAATTTCTAATTCACGCAATCCTGACTTGGCACCGTTGATTGGAAAAGATTCTCAGACTTGGTCAGATTTTGACAATGCCATGATGCAACGTGTTCCATATATGATTGTTGTACCTGGAATGACCAACGGTGGGATTTTTGATACCTACGGTGGTGAGATTGATGCACTTCCTACTCTCGAACATCTTTTAGGAATCAAATCCGATAACTATCTTCAAGTTGGTCAAGACCTACTTTCTAGCCAACACAGCCAAATTGTGGCTCTTCGAACCGCTGGCAGTTTTATCACACCAAAATACACTAGCTACGAAGGTAAAATCTACTATACAGAAACTGGTCTTGAAATTACAAATCCAGATGAGACAACTCAGAAAGAAATTGATGCAATTAAAGAAGCTACCGCAGCACAACTAGCGACTAGCGATGCCATTCAAACTGGTGATCTTATCCGTTTCTTCGACAATGGATTGCCAGCCTTGGATTCAAGTCAATATAACTACATTGACTCATTGGCTGCCGAGATTGCTCTGGAGAATAAACTTGGTACACAATCGACAAGTTTGTATAGTAAAAACGGCAATAAGTCAACAATTGAACTATTTAAAGCACCAAGCTACCTAGAACTTCACGGTAGTACAACTACTACTAGCACACCAAATACTGGTACAAGCACTAGCTCAACAAGTACCAGTTCAAATTCGCAGTAATACACTAAAAGGCTTAGAATCATGTCAGTTACTACATTGATTCTAAGCCTTTTTATACTCAATGAAAATCAAAAACAGGCTAGGCGACGCAGATGCAGATAGAACTGAAGTTCATCAAATCAAGTCAACAACGTCTGATTTTGATTTTCGAAGAGTATTAGACCACTATTTCAAATCACTCATCTCTATTCCATCAAGGAAATATAGAATCCTCACTAGGCTCTTCCCCTACTGATGGATTCTTAGGGACATCTATGGGTGCAACAGTACTACTTTCAGTTACTTTTGTATCTTCTGTTGTAGTTTCAGCTTCTGTTACAGTTTCTACTTCTGGGCTAGGTGTCAACAAATCATCTAACCAGCCGTCTGCATCCTCTTCTCCATTTGGGACATCTGGAGTATTCGGCAGTGGATTTCCAGGCAACCAAGTGTTCCCGTTCTCAGCTGTTCCGTCTTTGCTATCACTTTCAACTTTATCGAAATGAATATCGTAGACAGTATCTTCCAAAATAGGTGTATCCCATGCTACATTTGGAATAACAGGTTTTGTATAATCTCGTTTATAACCTGTATCACTCTTCAAAGATGGCGGAAAAATTCCAGCTTGGTTCAATGTTAACCCTTTTCTGACAAGGTAAACAACTGTTTTACTAGTTCCCAAATGGGTCTGAAGTTGACCGCCTTCACTTGCTCGAAATGCGAGGGCTACATAATTCTTTGGATCATGCCAATGGTAATTTGGATGTCTACTTGGATCATTGATGTCCGTTGGATTATCCGTATTTTCGGCAATATATGGCCCTATACGAAGAGCCGTTGTCCCAAATGCTGCCAAGCTCGTTGTGGCGCTAACATAATCTGTATCTTTTTCACCACCGGTAATAACTGTCCTAAACTCGATGAATTCATAATCTTTACTTGGAATCGGTTCTGGTACAACAAGCCCCTGCTCCTTAGCTTGTTTCCAAGTTAAGTCAGATTTCACAAAGTATATGAAGCCTGCTCGAATCTCACCATTTAATTTTAAACGACCATTGGCTATCGCACTATATTTAACAGGTACATAGTCTGATAAATCAATATTTGAAACATCATCACTTGGAGTGTAAATATTTTTTGTCGGCTTACGATAAACAGTATCAAAATCAGCATAAAAACTCCGATGTTCTCTTGCCATCTTACCAGACTTTGGCAAAGTAGCATTCCAACCATTGAAGACGCGTCCCTTTTGTCGAAGGGTCTGCGGATAGGTGATGTTCAAATCCTCCCAGTTTAAATCTTTACGAACCAAATAATAAACTCTCTTCGTTTTTTTACCATTAACGACAAAATCACCAAAATCACTATTTGTACTGAATGTTACTAGAATAAAATTTTTAATATCCTGAAGCCCTTCCGGATGATACTTTTGATGGACACCATTACGTGTTAAATTTTCTGTTGAACCTTCTGTATAAAAAGGCCCATATACCGATTGTTTCTCAATAGCAAGATTTACCGTTTCGGTCTTAACATCACGCTCAGGATCATCTGGCAAACTAGGATCAATTTTATAAACGTGCGCATGGTCCCCATGGCGTACACTCATATAGTTCCCATCAATTGTAATGTCCTCACGCTTGACTTTAAAACGCTCCATGTACTGCTTAATGAGACGTTCTTTTCTCTGTTCAAGAGTTTCTCCATCCTTTTGCTTAAGAATACGATCCTCTGGACTTTCAAACGGCTTCCTTGTATCAATTTCCTTTAATAAAACAATATGTGTATGATCTCCATGCGGATACTCTAATCCAATTTGACCGTCAACGATGACTTTCTTAAGACGTGACGGCTCTAAATTCAGTTCTTTTGCTAAATAGTCCAATTTGGTTTGATACTCAAAATTTTCTACCTCAGGTTGTAACTTCTTATCCGATTCAACACTTGGTTTGTACTGGTTCACAAGATAAGACCATTTACTCTTTTTCAATGTTTCAAAATGAATAAGATGCAAATGTTTCCCATGCCTTACTAGAATCCCGGTTTCCGTTACACCGCTGATATTTTGCCCATCAAACAAGAAACCATCACTCGTTTGAAAATCAATCCCCGGAATCCCTTCCTGTTGGTGAACGATAGGAAGAGTTGGCGATTGACGACTATCAGAGGTCAATTGCCTGTGTATCGTGCCACCTAAGCTTGATTTTAAAATATAGTGATAATGATCCCCATGCCGAACAGTATAGCCATTGGCATCCTCTGCGACAATATCTTTAGGATCAAAAACGTATTCATCTTCGGTCTGTTTCGATCCTGACGATAATTGACTTCTCTTAGGTTGTGAAGAATGTGTTTTTTCTTGATAGTTTTCAGGAATTAAATAAGCCCATTTTGTATTCTTTAAATCTGAATAAAAGAAAAAGTGCTTATGATCGCCATGATTGACAATAATTCCTAAATCAGTTTTTTCCTCAATTTGTGACTCATCAGTGAGTAAAAAACCATCATCCGTCGCCTTATCAATCCCTGGAACTTCCTTTTTCGAATCTGAAGGAATCTCTTTTGATTGCTTTGATTGCGATGTTTCTATGCTTGTTATTTTTTGATGGCTCGATTGCTCTTTATAATTAGACACTTGATAGGTTACCAATGCTACAGCACAAATAAGCGATACTCCTGCTACATAAAGCAAAGTCTTACCTTGTTTCATATCACTATTTCTCTCCTTACTTACTATTATATTTATATTATTGACATGATAAATAGATTCTACCCTTATAGAATGGCATCGCCATATCCATTTACTTCATAAAATAAAATTTGTCGCCTTTTTGATTTACCAGTTAAGTATATCATTCATATTGAAATTTAGCAAGCCATGAGCAAATTAAAACAAAATAAAGAGCTTGGTACACAGACCAAACTCTTTATTTTATATACTTATTTAGCAAGCTTTGCTTTAGCAGCATCTGCAAGAGCTGTGAAAGCTGCTGCATCGTTTACTGCCAAGTCAGCAAGCATTTTGCGGTTTACTTCGATTTCTGCCAATTTCAAACCGTGCATCAATTGTGAGTATGACAAACCGTTCATGCGAGCAGCCGCGTTGATACGAGTGATCCACAATTTACGGAAATCACGTTTTTTCTGACGGCGGTCACGGTATGCATAGTAGTAAGAGTTCATTACTTGTTCTTTCGCAGTGCGGAACAAGAGATGTTTAGCTCCGTAATAACCTTTAGCTAATTTTAAAATACGTTTACGGCGTTTACGAGAAACAACGCCACCTTTAACACGTGCCATTTAATTTTCCTCCAAATAATCTAAATTCTAGTAGTCGGCTTATTTCAAACCTGTAAGCATTGATTTGATACGCTTGAAGTCACCAGCATGTACCATACCTGCTTTACGAAGGTGACGACGTTGTTTTTTAGTTTTACCGTGGAAACGGTGTGAAGTATAAGCGCGGAAGCGTTTCAATCCACCAGAACCTGTACGTTTGAAACGTTTAGCTGATGCGCGGTGAGTTTTTTGTTTTGGCATGTTAATTCTCCTTTTGCTTAAAAAGCTTATTTTTTATCTGAAGCTGGGGCCAATTGCATAAACATTTGACGTCCGTCCATCTTAGCGCGTTGTTCGATAATGGCAATATCTTGGGTTGCTTCAGCGAACTCAGCTAATACTTTCGCTCCAACTTCTTTGTGGGTAATCATACGACCCTTGAAACGGATCGAAACCTTAACCTTATTTCCTTTTTCAAGGAATTTACGGGCATGACGAAGTTTTGTCTCGAAGTCCCCTTTATCAATAACTGGACTTAGACGCACTTCTTTTACAGTGACAACACTTTGTTTTTTGCGTTGTTCTTTCTGTTTCTTCTGATATTCAAATTTGAACTTACCGTAGTCCATAATTTTCGCTACTGGTGGTTTAGCTTGTGGTTGAATCAATACTAAATCCACGTTGGCGCTATCAGCAATGGCCTGAGCCTCATTGAGCGGTTTGATTCCCAACTGTTCACCCTCAAGACCGATAAGACGAACTTCACGCACTCGAATTTCATCATTGATGAACAAATCTTGCTTTGCTATGGCTTTTCACCTCATTTTATATTTTTCGAGAAAAACGAAACGGACTTGCTAAACAAGTCCGCACTACACCATTATTCTTTCCGAAGAAATCTTAATCCGTAGAGCCAGACAACGTTAGTCGCAAGGCGAGAAGCTCTCACTTCTGCTTTTCTCAATACGACTATTCTAACATGTCTAAAACTACTTGTCAAGAATTTCTTTCGCTTTTTCGGAAATAAATTTCACTACACCTTCGATGGATACTCCTGTTGTATCAAAGGTAATGGCATCATCTGCCGCCTTTAAAGGAGAAACTTCTCGATGAGAATCTTTATAGTCACGAGCCGCAATTTCCTGCTTTAGAGATTCCAAGTCGGTCTCAATGCCACGTTCCGTATTTTCCTTAAATCGACGAAGGGCACGCTCTTCAACAGAGGCAATAAGGAATATTTTGAGTTCTGCCTGTGGTAAAACAACTGTTCCAATATCGCGACCATCCATGACAATACCACCAGCCTGGGCAATTTCCTGTTGCAGGCGTACCAATTCTTCCCGTACTAGAGGAAGTGCTGCTACTGCCGACACATTATTTGTTACTTGGTTATCACGAATTGGCAAAGTAACATCTTCATCACCCACAAAAACTAATTGTTGGCCATTTTCATCACGCCCAAATCGAATAGGATACTGAGCAAGCAAGGCCACGATTCTATTTTGATCTGTGACCTCTATGCCGTTTGTCAAGGCTAGATAGGTAGCCGAGCGATACATAGCGCCTGTATCTAAGTAAGTATATCCAAAATTTTTAGCAATAATTTTAGCAACCGTTGACTTCCCACTTGAAGCTGGACCGTCAATTGCAATTTGAATTGATTTCATAACTCCTCTTTATCTAATACGAACTACATCACCTGGGTGTGCAAGCCAAGACCCTGTTGTCATTTTCTCTGGATTTAATCGCTCTAGCTCAGCAATTGAAATCCCGCCACGTGCGGCTAATTGTCCAACACCTTCACCTGCTTGAACAGTAAGGGTAGAGCCATCCGTAGCTTCTGCTAGACTGGAACTTGTTTCCGTTGTTTCTGTTTCTGTCGCATCAGTAGAAGTAGACTCCTGTGTTTCTGCAACTGAAGTTGAACTTTCTGCTACAACTGCTGCGGAGCTTGGATTATAGAATTCTTTAGTTGAATCTGTTTTACTTCCTCCAACCGACAAATAGATGGCAGTGATACCAATAATCAGTACGATAACAAAGAAAATAATTGCCAAGACTGTAAATACTGTTGTACTTGCTACTCCCTTGTTTAAACGTTCTTTTCGACTAACTGTTTCTGTTTGATAAACTTCTTCATTCCATGGCTCTTGTGACATTATCGAGAAAACTCCTTGTATTTTTATTAAAATATGATTACAATACTAATATGAAAATAAAACTTATTCCTGAACGGTGCATTGCCTGCGGGCTCTGCCAAACCTATTCATCTATATTCGATTATGATGACGACGGTATCGTTGTTTTTTCAGACGACTCACAATTTGAGAAAACGATTGAACCCAATCCAGATATTCTCAAAGCCATCAAATCATGTCCTACAAAAGCCATTTCAACGGATTGATTTGGCTTTTTTTGTATAATACTCTTCAAAATAATCCTGTTTTATTAAATGGTCTATTAATTCAATCTCACCCTTGAAGCAATTATGAATAGCTAAATGGTTAATAAAGTATTTTTTCGGCCATTTGCGCATGTGATACACCTGCCCATTGGGAAATTCTTGTGAAAATATGCGAATGGCTAGATAAGAAACTTCAATTTTTTCTATGGTAGCAATTTCAATTTTCTGTACTGCAAAAGGATTAGCCGAAGCAATCCGTAAATGCTTTTCTTTTATCTCGAAATAGCGATGTAAGCCAAGCACTACTAATACAGCAAAGAGAGAGAGAAGTAAGATAAATAATCTTGATACTCTCAACTTTTCCAATAAAAGTGTCATACCAATGAAAATAGGCGTGAAGGTAAGTGACCAGTAAATAATGGCCCATGATAAATCCGGTTGCCAATGGTAACGAATTTTACCAAAAATTTTGATCATATCGGACCTCCATCTATTATTCTAGCACAAAAAAAGAGATTTTCCTATGAAAACCTCTATCTTTTGAAATTTTTTATTACATTTATATGACAACGGCGTCTTATTTGTAAAAGAAATGAAATATTTTACTTCTCTCTATTACGAACTTTTCAGCAACCATTTATAGTTGACAAGGTTTACTTGCCAATAAACCTTAATTTATTGAACAAATTTTAAAATCCACAAATTCTTTGTATTTTACCATAATAATATATATCAATGATAAATAACACCGAGTCCTCGAATGATGTAAAAATCATAAATATAACTTTTGAAAATATGAATACTACTTAAAATAAGTAAGAGAGCCGAAATAAGGAAAACCAGTCTTTGAATTTTCGGATACATTTTTAATAACTTCCAATACCCGAACATCATCATCAAGCATAGTGGAACAAATAATCCAATGATATATCTACCTTGTGGCTGATAATCAGTAAAGTAACTCCTATAAACGTGTAAAAAAATAGTTATTAGCATTGAGCCTGCAAGTGATAAATATGCAAAAATTTCCCATATCGAGAGCTTTATTTTAAACTTATAAAAAATGCTAAAACATACTCCAATTATCAAACTATACCAATAGACATTGTAGAGAAAGTCTGACAGAACCAAGGACATATAGCTAAATCGACCAATAAATGACTGCCAAGTCCAAACAATAAAATCATAGTTACGCCAAGTAAAAAACTCTATAAAATTTCTACCATAACTGATAGCGCCATTTAACATTGACTCACCACCTTGTTCAATCCATTTTTGATGAGCAGCTTCAAAGGCACTACTGCCAAAAAAATCTCCATATAAGAGATAATTTCTTACAAAAAATGGTGCAACAACGACAATTAGGATAATTGATAATAAGACACAATGATTGATTTTCATTGCGAAGCTATTGTTCTTCAATGTATTAGAGTAGTTAATTGCGAACAGGAAATATATACCAGCAAACAATACAAAACCATAGGTATTGATATATCCCAATAAGCAAACAATAAAATCCAATGCTAAATAAATGGTATCAAAATATGTCCACTTGCGAGCAATGCTTGTTTTTACAACTACATCAGTGACTAAAGCTACTCCCAACAATCCAATGATGTCATTATTAACGTAGGAGGATAAAAAGATAATTTGTGGCCAAAGTCCAACAAATAAGATTGTAAACAAGCAAATCATTTTACTTTTTGTGATTCTCCAGACAGAAAGTGCAATCACATTTGCAGTCAAAACTCCGCTAATAACACTAGTAAATCTTGCAGCTAATAACAGTGTCTGGTCACTTTGGCTAAATAAACTCGTAACTTTCATGAAAAGCGCACTAAACAATGGAGCTAGAAACTGAGAATAAAAACCATAAGACCAATTTCCACCTCTATCAAATAAAGTTTCGGTATCATAGCCAGTTGGGAGATGTCCATGCTTATATATAAACATGGGAATCTTATAGCGTAAGTACTCATCAGGAGCACCATCAAATGGAATTGTTTTTGCCCATACTAAATAGGTTAAAAACAAAATAGAACTGAATAGAATTAAAAAAATTTGGAATCTATAGCGTTTCATTAGTTCTCCAATAAGTAAAGTTTTTAATCAATAATAACATAACCAATAATAAGGTGAATGCTACTAATACTAGAATCTCTATAAAAAGTAATTAGTCCCTATGCTCTATTTCAGTTCTATCACTAATAATATATTTAGGTCTGTGTTTTACTTCTAAATAGATTTTCCCGATATATTCACCAATTATCCCCAGACATACTAATTGAACGCCACAAAATAGGCTGAGTAAAGTACCATTTGATGCCCAACCTGAAACGGTTTGACCAGAGAAAAACTTGATAAAAATCCAAAGAATTACTAAGAAACTAATAAAAGCCATGAGCAAGCCTAAAACTGTTACCAATCTAATAGGTTTTACACTTAAACTAGTAATCCCATCAAATGCAAGATTTATCATCTTATTCAGTGGATACTTACTTTTCCCTGCTACTCTCTCGTTACGCTTATAATAAACTGCAGAGCTATTAAAACCAACCAGAGGAAACATACCTCTCAAAAACAAATTGACCTCATCAAACTTTTTGAATTCGTTCAGAACTTTACTAGAAACCAAACGATAATCTGCATGATTATAGATAGCTTCCACTCCCATCATATCCAGCATTTTATAGAAGAGGTGAGCGGTTGTTTTCTTAAAAAATTTATCAGAATCACGATCATTCCTGACACCATATACAATTTCTGCTCCTTGCATATATGCAAAAATCATTTCATCCATTGCGTCAATATCATCTTGACCATCACAATCAATGGAAATCGTAATATCCGCCCAATTTTTACTTTCCATCAAGCCGGCATAAACTGCATTTTGATGTCCTCTATTTCGACTTTGACGCAATCCAGTACAATGAACTGATTGTTTTGATAGATTAGAAATAATTTTCCATGTATAGTCTTTACTTCCATCATCTACAAATACTATTCTACTATTTTTAGCAACCAAACCTTCTTCAATTAGTGATTGTATTTTCTTTAAAAACAATGGAGCAGTAATTGGTAAAACATCCTCTTCATTATAGCAAGGAACAATAATTGCTAAAATGGGCAATTCTAAAAACTTCACTATACTCCTCTTTTCCACTTACTTTAACGAACAATATCAGTATATATCCAAAAGTAGTAACCAACTATTTAACTTTTTTCTTTTACTATATAGATTGGCCTTTTCTTTGTTTCTAAAAAAATTTTTGAAATATATTTACCAATAATACCCAAAGCTAATAATTGAATCCCACCTAAGAATAAAATAACTGTCACTAGGCTCGCCCAACCTGGAACTGGATCAGCAAAAATTAGTTGGCGAATAATAACAAAAATAGTACTTATTATTGAAACAATAAAAGAGCAAAGTCCAGCCCATGTAGCAAGTGTTAATGGTACATCAGAAAAATTTATAAATCCCTCAACAGAATATTTAAATAAACTCCAAAAATTCCATGATGTTTCTCCTGCAATTCTTTCACGATTTTCATAAGAGATATAGGTAACGTTATAACCTACCCATGAAAATAATCCTTTGGAAAATCGATTTACTTCTTTTAATTCTAAAATACTATTAACAACTTGTCGAGTCATTAACCGAAAATCTCGTGCTCCATCAACCATTTCCGTACTTGATACTCTATTCATTATCTTATAAAAAAGGTTAGCAAAAAATGAGCGAATAACTGGTTCCCCAGTGCGATTGGATCGACGAGTTGCAACAATATCGTAACCTTCGTTTATTTTCGAATACATTTCAATTAGAAGTTCTGGAGGGTCTTGCAAATCAACATCCATAACGGTCACAAAATCTCCATCGGTCGACTCCAATCCAGCCAGCAATGCAGCTTCCTTACCAAAGTTTCGTGAAAAAGAAATAAAGTGTATATTCGGATTTTGGCTTGAAACTTCCTTCAAGACTTTTAAAGTACCATCTGATGAGCCATCATCTATAAATATATAGCTAAATTGAAGTTTACTGCTTAATTCATTTTCAATTTTCGTTATAGATTCTAAAAAGGGAACAATTGTCTTTTCTTCGTTAAAACATGGAACGACGACCGATAGTTTTTTCATTTAATTTCTCCAAAATTTTACATACCACCAAATAACAAAATAAACATACAAAAGATATACTTTCAACCGTGAAACCTATTTTTTGCAAAGTAGTTTTAGCAAAGTAAACTGATACATGACCACTGGAGGAAATTTTAAGAGTAGCCCTTCCATCATATAATGCTTTCTTATTATTTTCTGGTTTTCCTACTTGTAAATCAGCATGTATTTCCTCAGGAGTTTTTTCAACATAGAATATCTGAGGTTGACTTCCGTTCGCACCTTCCAAATATTCAGCAATATATCCTTCATACCAAATTCTTGGGAGTACAATTAGCTGTTCCTCCCCTTCACTGGCCAATTTTACATCAAACTCTAATAAATTATAGCTATGTCTAATATTCGTAACTTCAACAGAGTCTCCGTCAAATTCAAAATTGTTAATAACACCATTCCTAATATTTTCATGATTTACATCTATGTTCAGATATTCATCACCAGATGTATCATATTGATAAGTCAGAGGATTATTATATGCATTTAAAGCATCCTGATTTGTATTAAATATAATTTCTCGAGTAGTTGATGTATAACCTCTTTCAGAGTAGGGAATACCATCTATTGTAAATCTCATTGGAAACGCATAAATATAAATTAAAAACTGAAGAACAGTTGCTAGAATTACTATATTTTTGGATGCTGATTTAGCAAGTGCAAAAATGACAAAAACCGGTAACAGATAGATTAGGCGTTCGGTATATTGAAAAACTGATAGAAAGGACTCCCTTAATAGATGCCATGGTAAGATGTTAGAAGAAAAGATAAACATTAACACTGTAGCAAAAACTAACTGCTTTGAGAAACGATCTAATTTTCTAATGGAAAAAATAGCTAGTAAAATAAATACATATATAATCGGCCAATAATAATTAGATAAAATAGACAGAATGCTACCGGGAGCCATTAGGGCTCCAGAGGGAAAAGGATGGTCACGTAATTTCCAATTAACAAAAAATATTTGTGAAGCATTCTGCTCAAGATACTGAACAATAAAACCACTTAGCAATAAAATAGAAATAAGAACAGAATAGCTAAAAGATTTTATTTTTTTGAAACTTAGCAAATCTATATTCAGCAGAACTAGAACTAATGCAAAAATAGCTAAGACAACTGTAGATATTATATGAGTTTGAACCAATAAAGAAATTACAATTGCTAAAAGAATTGGATTGCACTCATCTTTATAAATCACTTTGTAAATTGAATATAATAACAGAGGAATCAGCGGCACCACCGCAGTCATCCCAAATCCAAAATATGTCACTGAACAGGATATTGCAATGGCTCCACAAAAAGAGTGAAGCCACCTTCCTGTCATCTTTTCTAAAGTAAAATAAGTTGTGCAAACTGTTGCGAAAGTCGATTGCCAAACCAACACAGCAAAAGAAAGTGTAGCAACCTTTGTTTTAATAAAAACTATAGCAGGAAGATATAAGACCCAGTTGCCATAAAACATAGGCACACCATAGCCTGAGCCTTTAAGAAAAACATAGTTTAAGCTAGGTAAAAAATCATAATTGCGAATAGATTGAGCTAGACCAACAATTCTGCCTAGATGAAAAGGATAATCATATATTATACTTGACATATTTGCAGAATAATAAGAAATAATTGTAAATAACACTGAATATATAAATAGGTAAATATACCTATTATAAACTATCTTTTTTATCATGAATACTCTCCACAGGTAGAATTTCTTAGTTTTCTACACTAAAAAATTCAGCGTAATTTTTTAAATAATTTTTTCCAACTGTAATATCATACTGAATAAGCTTCAAATCATCAGCAGTTAATTGACCTTCTTCATCCAACTCAGTTTTATCAACGCTAGATTTTTCTAATACATCCGTTAAAAGTGCATAATAAGGGGACACTTTTGAATTTGTATGTGCTAATAGTGCCGTTGGAAAATCACTGGAATTGATTAACGGAAAATTTAATTTCTGATTATCTTTATTACTCCAAATAAAATAATCGGTTAAATACTTGGACTCTGAATTATTCTTAAAAAGAGTTTCAGGATACAATCCTGGAAGATGATCACCATAGAAAACAACTGTTATCTTCTTTTCCATTGTTGATAATTTATCTAAAAATTCTTTTGTGACTTTATCCGTTTCAAAAAGTAAGCGTGAGAAATTAGAAAGTTGATTATTTTCATCCGCACTAAAACCTTCACCTATTCCCGTGATTTCAGAGGGCTCACCTATGGACCACGGAACATGATTTTGGTAAGTAATGACTGAAAAGAATTGGCTTTGATTCATATCTAGTTTATCAAGAATATTTTGATAGGTTGAACTATCGCTTGGAAAATTACCATATTTTATACTTTCCGTTGGTGGTAGCGCAAGATTATCGTTTGCTATAAAACTATCGAAGCCTAATTTACCATAAACTTCTCCTCTAGAGTATAATTTTGTTTCTCCAAGATGAATAACATAGCGATTCTGAGAATGATAGACATCACTAATGGAAGGTATTTTTTTCATTTTAGGAACAACTTCAGTATTGTATATTGAGATTGAGGAAGATAAATTATAATATGGTAAACCAAGCAGTGTTTGAATTTCAATATTCGCAGTACCACCGCCATAAGCGTCCGATTTCATTAAACCGCTCGTCGTTTCGGAAGCAATTTCTTTAAAATTAGGCAACACATCCTGACTTAATGTTACTCCTTCAAGTCTAGTGGGGTCGGCTAGACTCTCACTTAATATAAAGATAACCGTTTCATCCTCTATCAATTGCGAACGACTAGCATTTATTTCAGCAGCTCTCTTTGTATATTTTTCAACTAACGTTTGAATCGTTTGCTGGTTATAATTATTTGGCTTGTCCATTATCGGACGAGTGAATTGTTTCATCCACACATAAGATAATGATTGAAAACGTGCTGTAGTTGCGTGACCTGTGAAAGAAATATTATAACTATTATTTAGTCTAGATAAAATAGGAATATTATCCGCAATTCGCCCGTTTTCTTGATTAAAAAATACTGTCAGAATACCAACAAATACCGTGAACACTGCTGAAAGAACTACTAATTGGATTTTTACCTTAGCTATGATTTTTCCCGTCAGATATCTACTCTTTAAAAAGAATGTGATAAATACGGATGTAATAATTAATAAAATTGCTACACTTAAAATCTTTAAGTCTATATAATTAAAGATTAAATCAAGTTGAGATACCATTGAAAAATCTGTCAACAATAGCGGTTCACGCCTCATGGAATACTTCATTCCATTTACAATCGCTACTGTAATTCCAGAAAAAATAATCAAAATAGTTGATGGCCAATAGCGATTAAAAAGTAGGTAGACGGTCAAATTGATTAACGCAAATAATATTATTTGAAATGCAGTTGCTCCTGGAAAAATATATTCCCCATAAAAATCTTCGTTCATCCGAATGCCAAATTGGATGAAAAAATTGAAAATCATCGCCAAAAATAAGCTACTAATAATTACTAAAGATAGGCTAGTTTGATTATTTCGCAACTTATTCATTGCTTGCCAAAATGAAATAGTTATAAAAATAACAATTAGTATAACGGTTGCTGAGAAATATAAAATTTGCAAATAGAACTGCTGATAATCACTATAATCTGACAATGCTAAAAATTGCTTCAACTTCTCTATCAGCTTGCTATCGTGCAATACGATTACTGATACTAATAAAGCTAATAATAAATTTGTTGACTTATTTTCATTTAAATAATTAGAATACTTTCTAATCACTTCAACTTTGCTGGTCAAATACTTCAGAACAAATGCCAAAGAAATGATAATAAAAATTACTCCAAAACTTCCTATCTCAAAAAAATAATCAACATCAAAAGTGGTAATATCAAAAGATTCATTATTAAGATTTTGGGTCATTAGTAAAAAATAAGAGATGAGTAAATATACAAAATATGAATCTATTAACTTTCTAAAAAATTCCCCTCCAATAGTTACAGAAAGATAGGATGAAAAAATGAGAATCGAAATAGCGGATAAGACCTGTAATACATACCGAAATTCGGTTACACTCTGGCTAATAGTGATATAATCTACTAAATATTCACTCAATGAAAATGTTCCAATCACAATAGCTGCTAGCATCAAAACAACTTTCATAAGTATATCTTTTTGTATGCTTTTTTTAAAATACTTTTTCATTGATTGAATTTTCAAATCTCTATCCATTATTTTTCTCATATTTTCGTAAAATATTTTCTTAAAATAAGGCATTTGGAATACTTTCTCTTCCTAATTAAATAACATTTAGATTGTCAACTAATAGACTATTTTCTTTTTTTTCCCTGATGTTCTAATGAAAAGCTTGATATATCCTCATCTAGTTTTATCATATTTGCAAGTCGAATTCCACGCCATTTCTCAATATGGAACAAGGGATTAACAACTGACCAATATAATTTCTTCTTTAAAGAATAATCTTTATCTCTCAATATTTTAGGTATATCTTTTAGAATCCCTTTCAAACTTTGACGGAATATAAACCACAAGCTCATTTGCGACTCTGGTGCTCCACTATTTAGACGAACGTTATATGTTTCGTCAAAGATACGTTTTTTATACTCTTTTAACAAAACATCGTTTGAGTGTTCGACTATTGCTCGGCCATTATATGCCTTGTAATATCCCGCATCTATAATATCTTTTCCATACTCATAATCCTCGGAATACTTGACTGGGCGATAACCTATTTCATTCACTAGAAAAAGACGCGGAGCTGCTGAACACACATCACTATAAAATGATTCTTTTGTGTACATTCCAACCTGTTCTGAAACAGTTCTAGTCCAAATCGTCACCGCATCAGGTGTCCCTTGCTCCTCAAATACCGCATTGATGTCGTATTTCATGGCAGGAAAACAATAGTCTCTAGGTTTCTGACGTGCAAGTACCGCAACGACTTTTTCACTAATTTCAAACGGCGCCAGCATCTCATTTAACCAATTTTGATTGTATGGAACAGCATCCTGACTAAGATACACCATATACTCTCCGTCTGATATTTCAGCCGCCATTTGTCGAGTTCCACCATGTGAATATTCACTTTTATCAATCTGCTTTAACGTAAGGTTCCCATATTTATCAGCAAACTTACGAATAATAGGAACAGAATTATCGCTTGAACCAGAATCCGTTATAAGGACATTCCAATTAAAATCCGTCTCTTGATTGTAAAGAGCGGACAATGTTTCTTCTAAATGGTCATTTTCACCATTATAAACTGGAATAAATACTGTAGCTTTAATTTGGTTAGCCATTTATAACCTCTCGACGAATAATCTTTTCTACTTTTTTATAGCTTTCATCCCATGATAAACCAGTATACTTATCACTCATTTGTTCGGCATGCTTATTAATATCGGCTCTTTCGACAGCTTCACATAACTTATTTGCTAATGATACGGGATAGGCTTCCGTATAGAGGATATCATCAATCTCACCGAGAACCATACGGTTATTATCTCCATCGTTCATGACTGGAACACATCCTGCTACCAACAATTCTAAAGGCAATAATGATACATTTGTTAATGAAAGAACTAAACATGCTACACTTTCATGATAAATTGCTGCTAATTGCTCTTTATTTAAAATACCACGGTCTGTAAATTCGAACGGAATATCGTAATTTGACATATCTTGACCGAAAAACTCGATTTCATATTCAGGATGTTTTTCTTTGAAAATTTTCAAAGCCATAACCCCAATTTCAAAACCACGACGTTCAGTGTGAGCCCTAGCATAAAATGAAATTTTTTTCTTCTTTACAATTGGTGTTTTGGGTTTGTAAATATCAATATCTGCACCGAAATCAAAATAATCTGCTTGCATTCCATATTGACCAACTTTTTCTACAAGCCACTTCCCTGCTGTGATACCATAAAAACCAAACTTATAGGTTGCTTCAGCAAGCATGTATCTAGATCCCACACCAAAGAATATCGGCTCAAAATCCTGAACAAAATAAAACTTATGCAAATGGTCATCTTGTAGATTGAAAACAGCGTAAGCAGTTTCCCAACTCGTAGCAAATACTACATCTTGATTTTTAAAGTCTTCTAATTCTTCTACATCCACGTCTATTCCATAAGAACGAGAAAAAATCTGCTGTGCTTCACCTGCTGATTGTGGAATAGTATTGTTATGATAGATATAAAATGTAATGTGATGTCCCTGACTTTGTAAATATTTCACAAATCGCGAAATGGTCGTATGACCACCGCCGCCAGGTCCGACTGGAGGAGATACCCAAGCAATATTTAACTTGTCTTTGGATAATTTTTCAGGTTTAATATAGGGATGATGAATATAATCAGCACTAGCTAAATCTGAAAATTGTGGCATTTGAGGAAGTTCGTCCATGTTTATTTTAGAGGGAGGGGTAACAACTACTTGGTTTTGTCCTAGTAGATGCGCTTTAATTTTTCGGATTGTTGCCTTGGTTCCTTCTTGGCGATAAGTACGAATAGTACTATGAATAATTTTTTTCATTTTTTCTCCTTTCGGCCTATTCTCCATTTGTAATAATTCCATTTGACAATAAATTTTAACGCCTTAAACGGAACAATAAATAGATTTTTAATATTGCTATTACTAAGGTCTGACATGTTAATATAAAAATCTGGGTAGACTGGGATTTTGACTTCTTTTATGACTTCTACTTTAACTTCTTTTACTACCTCAATTTCCTTGATTATTTCAACCTCATGATAAACTTTTTGACGATTCAATACTTTATTATCTAGAAATGAAGGTAGGGAATTTGGATTTTCAATAATTCGAAAATCATATCCTTTATCCCAAGCTAAGTAAACAACTAGTCTATCAATAATGCTAAATAGTTTATTTTTATCAGAGTAGTCATCTCTAAGTAACTGGCTAATTGGTACATTTAGCAAATGCTTGACCACTTCATCTTTCATCCAAACCGCTCCACCATATGGCAAAACAAAACTATCAAATGATGAAAAATCAATATTTTTCCGCTCGGATACTTCTCTCCACACTTGATTCAATTCGTTTGAGAGCCTATTCTCCATATCAGCATCGACCAAGCGTTGCATTCGGAATGAAGTCGGTACATCAGGAATGAGCACCCCTACATTACTTTTGCTTAAAAATTCGAGTAAAATGCTATCGTTCTCGGTAAACATCATATCAGCTAATTCAGTGTAAGTTGAATGTCCGTTATAAAAGTCATCCGAATCAACCATAAAACTGTTCAAAAAACCGATATAGTTGTAGTGAGTAATATTATCTTTTAGTTGGTAAAGAGGAGAAAACGCAAAACCACATTTTTCTATAATAAAAATTTGAGCCACGATAGTAAATTTTTCCAATTCAAGGCGAATCCTCTTTTTCAGTTCTTCACTTTCAACCGAAATAATTATATCGAATTTATTGGCTAACGATTTTATTTTATCAATAATACTATTAAAGGTCCATAAGTCAGTAAGATGAATGACTACTGCACCATTAGAAAATTCGTCAAAGTTTACTAGCTTTGTTTCTTTTTTTAATAGTTTTTGACTTAATTTGAAAACCGAATCAGGATAGTAAACCTGAGATAGATGGTCAATAATCAAGTTTGTTGGATAGTCTGTTTGTCTCTTTAATTCCTCTAAAATATATGGAGAGATAGGTTGGTGCATTTCAAAAAGTTTAACTTTTAAGAATGGAATTTTGGCCTCAATCAAAGTTTTAGGGTGATCTAATGAAAAATTCAACTTCCCATTATTTTCTATTTTTGTTGTATCTAAAATGGATTGATAATGAAATCCAGCATCTATCAATATTTTTGTTAGTTGTGTTTCATACTGATTAATTACATTTTGAACATCTGTAAAATTTTCTACATTCTTCATAAAATTCAAGAATATTTCAGAACTAAAAACAGACTTTTTAAAAACCATGAAATACGATTGTAAATGTTCTGGAATAAATGGCTCGCTATTTGGAACCTCAGCATGATTTGTCATACCCCAAAAATCTACATCAGTTTGCTGTTCAAAAATTTGATAGTAACCTTCCAAATCCCAAATTGGACCAAAACATGTATCATTCATAAATGTGATGGAATCAAATTCAAGAAGTTCTTGACTATCTAAATTGAAAATCCCATCCCTCCAAGCCGCGAAATCAAAGCCAACATTTTCTCGTATAATAGGATTTGAAATTTTAAACTTACTCTCTAAACTTTCAACTATTGATGTGCTTAATTGACTATTGCTGATGAAAATAGTTCTATCAAAAATGGGTGTAATTGTACTCAATTGATAATCAACATATTCACTATAAGCATTATATTTATTATAGTGAACATATACTAGTAGTCTTCTCATTTAACACCTCTGAGTCCATGTTTTAGATTGTTTTAAAGGTTCCCTGTCTTTTAAGAATTCCATCTGCAGAATCCACCAATGATAAATCAGTTTGATCAATTTTGCGAACGATAGTTACAATCGGCGACTCATCCAATGGTGTTACAGCTAAAATCTCAGAAGCCCTATTCTTCACAACCATCACCATTCTAACCTTAATACTATTAAAGTAATCTAAGCAACACTCATAACTAAATGTTTTTTTACCAATCCCTGTAGTTGACAGGTACATAGAATTATCATTGTATAAAGGTTGCCCTGTATCAAGATCAAAAAATGTAAATGCTAGATAAGTATCATCATCAACTAACTGATCATAAGAGATTTCAAATTGAAGTATATCCTCGGGCTGATAAATTTTATCATGTAGTAATACTGCTTTCAAATTTTGAATTCGATGATTTGTTTCAAGCTCACCTTTTGATGACGATTCCTCTTCATTCGATGTGGTAGTAGGGGTGTTAGTATGAGTGTTATCCAATTGGTATTGTCCTGCAACATCAAATGGTTCACCATAAGCTTTTACCAAACCGTTCTCGATAAGCACCGCCTTATTACAATACTTTTTAACAGCACTCATATCATGAGTTACAAGTATTGTTGTTTTACCAGATTTTTTCCGTTCCATGAAATAGTCATTACATTTTCTCTGGAAAGCTTCATCACCAACAGCTAATACTTCATCAAGGATTAGTACATCTCCTTGAGCTTTAATCGCAACGGAGAAAGCTAAGCGTACTTGCATACCACTGGAGTAATTTTTCAGCTTTTGATTCATGAATTCACCAAGTTCAGCAAAATCAACAATATCATCATACATATCATCAATTTCCTTTTGGGTAAATCCTAACATGGCCCCATTCAAATATACATTTTCTTTACCTGTTAATTCTGGGTTAAAACCTACACCAAGTTCAATAAACGAAACTAACTTACCATTTACAGTTGCTTTTCCTTGTTCTGGAACATAAATTTGAGAAATAATTTTAAGGAGTGTTGATTTACCTGAACCATTACGTCCAACAATCCCAAAAAAGTCCCCTTCTTCTACTTCAAAATTGATGTCTCTGAGTACATGTTGTTTTTTATAACCTTTTATCCCTTTAAAGCGATTTACCAAAGCTGTTCGAAGGCTCTGGGTACTTTCAGTCGGCAATTTGAAATATTTTGAAACATGTTCAACTTTTACTGCAATATTTTTTGTCATTAAAGAATCTCCGCAAAACGTTTAGAATTTTTTCTAAAGATAATCAGTCCAATCCCAAAAATTACAAATGGAATGACATATGGAACTGAGGCAATTACCTTGTTTCCAATTAGGTCCCATCCACGCAAGTTTCCATCATAGACGATATAGTGACGAATATCTTGGACAATCTGAGCCAATGGATTAAGCATAAGAAATTTAGCTACTTGTTCTTGCCCTCTATCCAAAAGATACGTTAGTGAATAGATAATCGGTGTAGCATACATCCCAGCCTGCATGATAACTTCCCAAATTGGACCGATGTCTCGATATTTTACAAACAGGCTTGAGAGAATGAAGGCAATCCCTGTAGCCAAAATAACTAGTTCAATAAAGAGAGGAATTAAAACGAGAAAATTGACATTAGGATAAATTCCGTTCACAATTGAGAAGGCTAAAACGACAATTAAGTTGATACTATAGTTAATAGCAGCTCCTGCAACTGAGGAAATAACTATAATCTCTTTGGGAAAACTTAGTTTCCTCAATAAGTCTCCTCGTGATACAATGGATAACATTCCCATATTAGTTGCTTCAGCAAAAAAGTTCCAATTGACCATTGCAAACAAAACGCCAACAGCAGCATGTGGGGTACCATCATCAATTCTCAAAAATCGAATAAAGACAAGATACATGATTGTAAATAGTAACATTGGTTTCAAAATTGACCATAGATGCCCAATAAAGGAACCTTGATAACGTAGTTTAAAATCTGTTTTTATCATCTCTCTTAAGAGTATTTGATTTTCTTTATTTAATAAATTCATAACTATTCCTTATAAGCAAATTTTGTAATTATTAAGCTCGAAAAAACAAAGGTATGGAAAATTTTATTTTTTCTCAAACCATATTTTTTTAATGTTTTATAGCGTTCAAGCATTGGTTTATCCATAATGGTTACAAATGCTTCAATTAATTCTCTATTTGACTGAGATAGAGGCATTTGTAGTAAGTGTCGGGCTTGTTTTTGACTATTTTTTATCAAATCCCAATAGATAGCAAATAAAATATGAGGGCGAATCCATTTTTTAAAGCGTTTTGAGAGAGTTCGAGCTCCTAAAACATTATCAGAATGCTGCCGGTACAGTTCCCCTGGTTGATCAATAAATACCAAATTTCCAAAGGCTGACGCAAGCAGGGCCAGATACCAATCATGCATCAAAATATCCTCAGTTACTTGCCACATTTCAGCAAGATGATGATTAATCATGGCGACACCGCCAGTCACAGTATTCTCAGTCAACTCTTGCACCAATTCCGTATTGGCATGATGAGATTGAGATTTTACCATGCTTTCTGCCATAACCTCTAGATTTTGATTGACAACTTTGAGGTCCATATAAACCATCAATGGCAAATTTGTTGGATAGGCTTGTGCTTTTTTCAAGCTAACTTCCAGTTTATTTGGTAGCCAAACATCATCTTGGTCACTGAAAAAATAGAAATCAGCAGTATCATAATGAACTAGCCTATGAAAACTTTTGATGACACCGAGATTTTCATCTGTCTCAACATCTATGAAATGAATTCGCTGATCTTGTTCAACAAAATCTTTAATAAGCTCTCTAGTTCGATCACTGGAACCATCATCACGAATAAATAGTGTCCAGTCTGTGTAAGTCTGTTCTTGGATAGAGCGAATTTGCTCAGCTAAGAACTGTTGACCATTGTAGGTCGACATGAGTATGTTTACTTTCATTGTAAAAATAATTCCTCGTACTCTTGGACGATTTTTTCCCAGGTGTATTCATCCTTCATGTGTTTTTTCGCAATTTCTCCTAATTCCACCGCTTCAGCATTCTCATCAATTTGGTTAATTAATTGACTCAGGCTACCTGACTCCTTACTCCAATACCGAGCACCTGCTAGGGCAACTTTGCGGTTAAAATCAACACCTAAAACCAAATTTTCATTGGTTTGCGCCAGCGCTTCTAGGAGACTGGGATTGGTTCCTCCAACTTCATGTCCATGAATATAAGCTCGACATTCTTGGCGCAGATACTTAAGTAGTTCTTGGTCATATACTGTTCCTACGAACTTAATCCGCTTATCGGATATAAAGCCTGTCTCATCTTTCAATTTTTGAAAATAGGCAGAGCCTTCATGATTTGCAACGATTACTAAATCACGTCTCGTGTTGCTTGCCATAAACTCCCTAATTGCTGTCACATAGTTATTCTCAGGTACAAAACGACCGATAATCAGATAAAATTCTTTCTCTTTAATGTTCCAATTTGTAAAATATTGGCGAACTTGTTCAGATTCTTTTGTTAACTTAGTCGGACTTAAATCTGTACCATAGGCAATAAAGCGTGTATTGGTAGCCAAGTATTCAGATTGAATATAATCCTCAATTCCCTCATTATCAGCAATAATCAAATCAGCATATTTGACCATCATTTTTTCAGAAAATTTTAGATAGCTTTGGACTGGCTTAGCCCACTTGGCCCGTTTCCATTCCAAACCATCTGGATTGACAAACAAGATACCTCCAACAGAGTGAATCTTTTTCGCAAAAGGTGCTATGAAGCCACCTATGGTATTTCCCAAGATATAGAAAATTGGTCGCTCTATCTGCTGTTCCTTAATGATTTTAAGGGCATAAGCGATCGCCATCATATCATAAGCAATCACACGAGCTGGTCCAAGTTTTGGTGGATTAATGGTGAAGCAATCTGCACCCAAGTAGGTCGAATGTTGGTGATTACTTGTATCAGACAAGCACGCCACATGGTAATGAATCTTCTCAGATTGCTGGTGACTGACCAATTGTTGGACAAAGGTCTCAAAGCCACCATATTTTGCTGGCAGTCCACGACTACCGATAATAAAAACGTGTTTCATGAATCCTCTCCATCAAATTGCAGTCCTTTTCATTATACCATTTTTTTATTTTTTTTTCTAATTCTATACGTGGTTTACTTAGTGTGCTATTGTAGGCTAAATTCTACAGATTCCTATGCTAGCCTAGAGAGACAAGAAATCGTGTAAAAGCCATTACAACGAATTTATTTCTCCTGCCTAGGAAGAGTTGAAATGGAGCAAATAAAGTTTGCATTTACTACAAATGAGCCCCCTCGCTCTCTAGTTTCTAGCCCCAGACTGTTTCTCTCCAACAGGATAACCGTAAGCTCAGCGATAAACGATTCTATTGCCCCATGTTTCGAATGCATCTAACAAACAGGCAATCCTAAACAAACTTCTATCCTACCCGGACGAGCTAAAACAGAACTATGGACCCTTTCTGCTACTCCTATTTCATTACTGAGAGAAAAACTCAAACTATTTCTTTGACCTAATCGAACAAGAAATAGCCACTGTTAATCCTATTTTCCAGACGGTATTTAAGACATTTCTAAAGGATAAAGACAAGGTTTTAAACGCGTTGGAATTACCTTATTCCAACGCCAAACTGGAAGCTACCAATAATCTCATCAAAGTCATTAAGCGAAATACTTTTGGCTTTAGGAAGATGAAAACTTTAAAAAACGGATTTTAATCGCTTTGAACAGTGAAAAGGGCTGGGGATAGCCCTTTTCAGCCTATCTCCTAAAAATAAGAAAGAGATAGAAAAAGAGAGAACGAGTTCGTCCTCTCTAGGTGTTAGCTTTTCATCTACCCACTACAGTTGACAAAGAGCCAAAAGAGTCTACTAGATATTAAACTTCCAATAAAATCTATTCTTATTCATATTATTGCTCAATCCGAATCAAACTAATTGACATCGTATTGATCAAGCCCATATCTAAGAATTAACGATTTTAATTTCTCTGCGTATGCTGGATCGGTTGCATAACCAGAAGCTAGTAAGCTAGTTAATGCAGACTCATAATCCTTAGCTTGCAAAAAGTTAGAATAATTTTTTATTCTCCAAGGTGTTGAAGTAAAGAAATTACCATAGTCAGCTATACTTTCAAAAATAGTCCCATATGCACGGAATTGTTTCTCGACCGTAACTGTTTTTCCGCTTACAACTTCGTTTGTTTGAACAGTGTAGGTGTTTCCTTTCCAACTTACATCGGCCTTAATTCCAAAAATATTATTCGCATTTGTAGCTAGTTGAGACGTTCCCCATGCACTCTCTAAAATAGTCTGTGCTAACATCACACTAGTAACTATACCTTTATTTTTTGAAACTTGCTGCACTGTAGGTAATATTTTATTAACAAATGCTTGTTGGCTAGTTGTCATCTGAACTCGTTCAACAGTATTTTTCTGGTTAGTCGTTTCAGTTGCTGATGGTTTGCTACCAACAACACTATACCAATTATCAATACCAGTAGCCAAAGCTTTTGCAAGTTTTGTATGGTATGCCTCTTGTTTAATTTTTTGCAATTCAGATGGATTATCCATGAATCCAAGTTCGACTAATATCGCTGGAATTGCAGTCTCGCGTAAAACTGCAAATGTTTCTCTACGAACTCCTCGGTTTACCGCACCAGTTTCACGAATTAGACTAGTTTGAACTTGATTTGCCAAAATCTCACTTTCAGCTAAACGAGTCGGATTGTTATGCATTTTCTGATTAATTTTAGGTTGGTATTCTGGATCATATTGATACCAGTATGTTTCGATACCAGTTGCACTAGATTTCCCTAAACCGGTTGCATTGAAATGGATACTTATGAAGAGATCAGCATTGCTTTGATTAGCCATTCTCGAACGTTCTGTTTTGAAATCAACATCATAGTCTGCTGTACGCGTCATTAACACTTGGTAACCCATTTGTATCAAATTAGCTTTTAATTTGTTGGCGACCGACATTGCTAAGTTCTTCTCGTAAATACCATCATATGATGCACCAGAATCTGAACCGCCATGACCTGGATCAATATAAATTGTATAAGATCGGGAGGACGGAATATTTACAACAGTCGAAGTTACATAATCTTTATAGTCAGAATATACATAATATACAGAGACCTGATAATCACCGATATTATTACTGTGATTTTTTTTATCAATTTGCACTGCGTAAGTACCATCACTTTGAGCAACTGCATTATATGATTTTAAATCGCTAGGATTTTTTTGAGACCAAACAACAACCTCAACATATTTTAAAGAAGATGATGGTACAATATCCGAAACCTTAAGATTGAATGTTCCGTTCTTAGCATCTAACGAAGAAACTGAAAGCTTTCCTGAAGACTTGACAGCTGCCAATTCTGTTGTTGTCGATCCAGCAAAAGTCAGTCTACCATCTGTATCACGATAGTACACATGAATATTGTATTTACCAGTTTCATATTTATGTTGAGCCTTATTGACTGTAAATAGATAACTGCCATCCGCCTGAAGACTGGCTTCATACCATTTTATATCATCCTGACCATTAAATTCTGTCCAGGTTGGTATGATAACTTTACTTAATGTATTAGGTGCTACAATGTCTGTTACTCTGACTTTGAAAATACCTTTTAAATTATCTTGTTCAATAATCTTAATATTACCAGAAACTTTAGCTTCAGGTAGATTTGCTACAGCTTCAGTAACATATACCAAACGATTATCTAAACCACGATAATACAAATGAATGTTATATTTACCAGTACCATACTTATGCTGAGCCTTATTGATAGTAAGTAGATAACTACCATCCGTCTGACGATTAGCTTCGTACCATTTTATATCATCTTGACCATTGGAATCTGTCCAAATTGGAACAAGAACCTTGCTAATACCATTAGGCGCTAAAACATTTGTTATACGAACTTTAAAAGTACCGTGTTGTTGATTTATGTCCGATACCGTAATAGTACCTGATGCTTTAGCGGAAGGAAAATCAATAACTGTTTCATTCACATATCTTAGACTACCATCGTCACTCTTATAATATAGATGTAAGTTATATTTACCAGCCTCATAATTATGTTTGGTTCTATTAACAGTTAGGATATAACTGCCATCTGTTTGTCGGCTTGCTTCATACCACTTTATGTCATCTTGGCCACCTGACTCTGTCCAAGTTGGAACAAGAACCTTGCTAATACCATTAGGGGCTACAATATTTGTTATACGTACTTTAAAACTATCACTCTGAGGATTGATATCCAAAATCGTAAAATCTCCTGATAATTTAACTTCAGGGAGATTAGCAATCGTTTCAGTAATGTATACTAAATTTCCATTACTATCCTTATAATATAAATGTAGATTGTAATCACCTACACCATTTTTATGATTTCGTTTATTTACTGTTACCTTATAGTTACCATTTGTCTGACGTTGTGCTTCATACCAAACAATGTCATCTTGGCCACCTGACTTTGTCCAAGTTGGAACAAGGACTTTACTCAAACCGAGTGGCGCTGAAATATTTTCAATATTGACGTCAAAAGTCCCAGTTACTGAATCAATATTAGAAACTGAAATTTTTCCACTAGCTTCTACATCAAATACAACTTCATCTAGATAAACCATTTTACCATTACGATTTGCATAAGTGTGAATCTGATACTTTCCATAATCACGATGTTTTCTCAAATCTACATAAGCAGCACCAGTTTGATTGGCATCATACCAAATAAGATCATCTTGAGAATTTTTTTCTGACCAAACTGCAAATTTAATAACTTCTCCGCTACTAATTGGACGAGTATATTTTATTTCCAATATCTGATTCTTTTGTGCAACTTCAGTTATCACACTTGACGGTGTTGTACCTGTTTGTGATTGCGTACTTGTATTCGTTGCTGCTCTCATCATAGAAGCCGATTGAAGCTGTGTTCCCACGCTACTTAAAATTTGACTTGCGCTTGCTACCGTCTCAGTTTGTGTACTCGTTACCAATTTTGCTAAAGAAGTGCTTACAGAATTGGTATCATCTGAATATACAGTATTTTTTTCAGAAATTGTTGTCCCACTAGTCGTAGTCGAAGCTAAAGTAGATGAAATACTAGAAGTAACCGAACTATTTGAAGCTGTCGTCTCTTTTCCACTATCTTCTTTAACAATAGCTACTTCTTGACTAATATCTGTGGCTTTTATCCAAGAGAATGTATATTCATCCAAACTATGTGAACTTCCATCTAGGAGATTAACTACTAAAGTCAAAGTAAATATTTGATCTTCATCTGAAAAATTAGAGCGATTTAAATAAGCAACATACTGTCCCTGAGCATCAATAGTGAAGGCAATAGTTTTTCCTGAGTTTGAACTTGATTTAAACTGTCCTGTTACTCCAATGATTTCCCCAGTAATATGTGAAAGAACAGCTTTCATCTGACCAGCTTCTTCTATAACGGATAACTGTCCTCCGGTTTCCGGTGAACTAGGAACACTCATTAACTGACTTGAAGCTTCTAAACTATCCGCTTGTACGACATAACCACTCAAAACAATCGCACATACAGATAGTAAGAATATCGTTTTCTTTTTCACATTACCCTCCTTTAATTTCAGTTAAGTTAATAGCCATAGCTACACTAACAAAACTAAAATCTATATTCTAAATTATAGCACAATTTCTCATTTTTAAACAAAAATTTTATCATACAAACAATAATTATTCGGTTTTATTAAGCCCCGAAATTTGTAAAATTAAGCTAGACAAAAAAACATCTATGTTAGGCTCAGATAAACTACCACATTTATCTGAAATGACTAACATAAATGCAGGTCCCCTTCTTACCACAAATGAACTCATTATGATAAAGGCTTGCTTTCAAGAAGACAAAAAATTTGACAAAACTGAAAATTTTAGATAATTCAAAATAGACTATCTATAATGTATAATGCACTTTCTCAAAAATGGAAATTCAGCTTACGACTACTATTAGCTAAATAAGAAACGTTATAATCTGAGTAGAACGAACCTAACATCATCAGAAGAAGCCTTTATCCAACCTCATTCAGAAGAAGATTGGAACTTGACGGTGATAAAAGGAATCTGTCCTAACAGGATTCCTTACTCTATGAGAACTCTCTAAATGTCTAACTTAATCTGACAATGTCAAACTACTACATACATCAGACAAGAAGCAAACCATTTCAGTATATATAGCAATAAAATTACAATCACTAATGATAGCAAGTGAATAATTAACGAAAGAGAATTTCTATCGCTTCTCCTGCTTATAAAAAGCTTCTAGAGCTTCTTGCCAAGTTGGGATGACAAAGCCTGTGGCTTTTGCCTTATCCAAGCTCATGGTTGAGTTGAATGGACGTTTTGCCTTGGCTGGGAACTGGCTAGAATCCACTGGCAATACCTTGGTATTAGTATCCTTAAGGATTTCCGTCGCAAAGTCAAACCAAGTCGTATCTTCTGCTGCATCGTTTGACAAATGGTAGTAACCAAATGCTTGCTTGGTGTCCACCAAGTGTACCATGAATTCCGCAAGTGTGCGTGTCCAGGTTGGACGACCGTGTTGGTCGTTAACAACTGTCAAGGTATCTCGAGTTTCCGCAAGGTTTTGCATGGTGAAAACAAAGTTTTTACCGTAGTTCCCAAAGACCCAAGCCGTACGAACAGTGTAGAACTTGTCTGCAAACTTCTCAACTGCTTCCTCACCCAAGCGCTTGGTACGACCGTATTCTGATTGAGGATCTGGTTGGTCATCTACTTGCCACTCTTGACCAACTGGCAACTCACCGTTGAAGACATAGTCTGTAGAGATATAAACGAGGGTTGCACCGTATTTAGCAGCTGCCTTGGCAACATTTTCAGAGCCTGTTACGTTAATCTTGTAGTTGAGTTCTTTGCCTTCATCTTCTGCCATATCAACAGCTGTATAGGCTGCACAGTGGTAAACAACGCTTGGTTTGACTTCTGCAAAGAAAGCATCTACCTTGTCCGCATCTGTGATATCCATTTCTGCTACGTCAGCAGCCACGTACTCGACACCACGCTCATCCAAGAGATAACGCAACTCTGTACCCAACTGACCATTTGCACCTGTAATTAAAATCATATTTGCTCCTTATTTCAAGAAAGGCTTGGGCAAGAGCCCTAGCCTTTAATAGTCTTATTTAATAACTTCCTGTGTCTTAGCATAGTTGGCTTCAACAGCTTCTTTCTCAGCCTTCCACCAGTCTTGGTTATCTGTATACCACTGGATTGTTTCTTCCAAACCTTCAGAGAAGTTGGTAAACTGTGGTGTCCAACCAAGCTCGTCACGAAGTTTGCTTGCGTCAATAGCATAGCGCAAATCGTGTCCTGCACGGTCAGTCACGTGATCATAAGCATCTTTTGGTTGACCCATTTTTTCAAGAATCAATTCAAGCACTTCTTTGTTGTTCTTCTCACCGTCAGCACCGATTAAGTAAGTTTCACCCATACGGCCTTTTGTCAAGATTGCCCAAACACCAGTCGAGTGGTCGTTGGTATGAATCCAGTCACGGACGTTTTTACCTTCACCGTACAGTTTTGGCTTGATACCTGCCAAGATGTTGGTGATTTGGCGTGGGATGAATTTCTCGATGTGTTGGTATGGTCCGTAGTTGTTTGAACAGTTTGAAATGGTTGCTTTGACACCAAATGAACGCACCCATGCTTTGACAATCAAGTCTGAAGCAGCCTTGGTTGATGAGTATGGTGATGATGGGTTGTAGTTGGTTTCTGCTGTAAATTTCTCACCTGGACCCTCACCATGACCTGGCAAATCTTCACGCAAAGGAAGGTCGCCATATACTTCGTCAGTTGATACATGGTGGAAACGGATATCGTATTTACGAGCCGCTTCAAGAAGAGTATAGGTACCGATAAAGTTGGTATGGATGAACGGACTTGGGTCGTTGAGAGAGTTGTCGTTGTGGCTTTCTGCCGCATAGTGAACGATTGCATCTGCCTTAGCAGCCAATTTGTCGACCAACTCAGCATCTGCAATGTCGCCAACAACTAGCTCAACACGGTCACCAAGGATGGCTTCGATGTTAGCCTTGTTACCAGCATAAGTAAGTTTATCCAAAACAGTTACGTGAACGTCTGGATGATTGTTATAAACATAGTGTACAAAGTTTGAACCGATGAAACCAGCTCCACCAGTTACGATAATATTTTTAAATTGAGACATTTTTTTCTCCGAATTTTTCTTATTTTGATAGTTTCCTTAGGTAGTGGGGACGCCAGCAAACCTTCGGTTTCATGGCTAAATTTTGAACCTAAGGTTTCAAAATTTCCCTGCAAGATTACGTAAAACGTAATCTTGCTTTCACTACGGCGGAAACTATCGCTATTGGCTCACTGTGCTCGCCTTCTTTAAATTACCAGACTACTTCAATACTTCTTCCAAGTAAGCAATCTTGGCAAAGTCTTTTTGATTATTGTTTTCTGCACGGTAGGAATCTTTTGAAGAGGCTTGGTAGATTTTCAGGTATTGTTCAAGTGTCGGTAGGTAATAGCGAACACCTGCTGTTTCTAGTTCTTCCAAATCTTCTAGCTCTACACCAGCAAATTCAGGCAGTGAATGCAGGCCTCCGAATTCAACAGATAAGCCATCTTTATGAAATTCATGTTCGTGACGGTCAACCAGGACATAGCCGAGTTGGTTCATCATGGCAATCAGCTCATCTGCACGGTAAATCCGTTCGTCGTCTGGGGCTTCCCAACCACGTGGATCACTTGGAACATGAATATCTAAATCTCCTGCCTGCCAGTCCCTACCTGTTCGCCTTTCCAAACCAACTGAGCCCATTAACAAGGGAGTGATTCCTAACTTGTTTAACTGCTCTGCTATTTCCAAAAAGGCTTGAAACATTAGAGGTCCTCTTTTCTCAAAGGCTTAACGTCCTTGAGGAGTGGGTGATTCTCATCTGCTTCTGAAACTTCTGCTTCTTCTAGGTTTTCCCACTGGATGTCTAGGCTAGGGTCAGCGTAGTTGACGAAAGCATACTTAGGCTTGAGTTCCAAAGCCCAGTAGTCATTAACCAAGTAGCTGTAAGCCACGAAATCTGACAAAACTTGGAAACCATTGGCAACGCCACGTGGGACAAAGATACCTTTTGAAGCATCAATAACGGTTTGATAGGTATTACCGAAGGTTTCGCCTTCACGAAGATCCACCCAAGTTCCCAAAACCTTACCGCCATCTGCCACTGAAATGTATTTATCCCAAGGCTCAGCGTGAAGACCACGAAGAACATTTTTGCGAGAGAAGGAAACATTATTCTGCAATTTTCCTTCTGCAAAGAAGCTTTCTGGGAAGCCCAGTGGCAACATTTTTTCCTTTTGGAAGTTCTCCTTAAACCAACCACGGTTGTCACCATGAACAGGAATGTCGAATTCTAACATTCCTGGAATAGCTTCAACTGGGCGAGCTGCTAGTGTTTTACCGAAAAAGTTTTCTGTCATTAGGCTTCTCCAATCAAACGGAGCAAGTATTGTCCGTATTCATTTTTCTTAAGTGGCTGTGCTAATTCGTGGACTTGTTCTTTTGTAATATAGCCCATGCGGTAGGCAATTTCTTCCAAGTTAGCCACTTGAACGTTTTGCAAACGTTGAACCGTTTCGATGTACTGTGCAGCTTCCAAGAGGCTTTCATGCGTACCTGTATCTAACCAGGCAAATCCACGGCCCATAAGCTCAACAGACAAGTCGCCACGCTCTAAGTAAGCCTTGTTGACATCTGTGATTTCCAACTCACCACGAGGTGAAGGCTTGATATTTTTGGCAATCTCCACAACATCATTGTCATAGAAATAAAGACCAGTAACAGCAAAATTCGATTTTGGCTCTTCAGGTTTTTCTTCGATAGAGATGGCATTCATATCTGCGTCAAACTCGACAACACCAAAGCGTTCTGGGTCTTTTACTTGGTAACCAAAGACAGTCGCGCCCTTTTCTTTGCTTGCTGCACGTTGCAACATCTTGGTCAATCCATTGCCGTGGTAGATGTTATCACCAAGGATTAAGGCTACATTGTCATCACCGATAAATTCTTCACCGATAATGAAGGCTTGCGCCAAACCATCTGGACTTGGTTGTTCTGCATATGAAAGTGAAATTCCAAGTTCAGAACCATCTCCTAACATATCCTTAAAACGTGGAAGATCTTGCGGAGTTGAAATAATCAAAATATCTTTGATTCCAGCCAACATCAATGTTGACAATGGATAATAGATCATTGGTTTATCGTAAATTGGCATCAACTGTTTTGAAGCTGCGCGCGTTAAAGGATACAAGCGTGTACCTGACCCACCAGCTAGAATAATACCTTTCATATAAGAGTACCTTCCCTAAATTAATATCAGTTCATTATACCATATTTTTAAAGATATTGTCATAAGAAAAAAGCCTGTAACAACAGACTTTAACAAATTATCCTAAGGCAACATCCAAAATCATCATGATGATAAAACCGGCCATTAAGCCCAGAGTTGCAATATCCGTATTGCCATTTGTCTGCGACTCTGGAATGAGCTCTTCTACGACGACAAAAATCATGGCTCCTGCCGCAAAGGAGAGGGCATAAGGTAAAATAGGTGTCATAAAGGTGACCGCAAAAGCCCCTATGACTGCTGCAATCGGCTCGACAATCGCTGACATTGATCCCCAGTAAAAAGCTTTCCACCTAGATGCACCGTCTGTACGAATTGGAATAGCCAAGGCTGCCCCTTCAGGAATATTTTGTATACCGATCCCAATAGCAAGACCGATTGCACCAATAAAAGCTGCTGGACTATAGTTAGAAGCAAGTGCACCAAATGTAACACCGACCGCCAAGCCTTCAGGAATATTGTGAATTGTAATGGCTAAGAAGAGCAGGGCTGTTTTGGATAGATTTTTTCTCTCCTTCTCACCACCGCCTTCTGCCTTATCTTTATCATTTCCCAAATGTAAATGCGGAACCCAGGCATCTACCAAGCGTAAAAAAATACCACCTGCTGCAAAACCTACTGCTGCTGGTATCCAAGCCAAATTGCCGTATGAACTTTCAGCATACTCAATCGATGGAGCTAATAAAGACCAAAAAGAAGCCGCAATCATAACACCAGCTGCAAAGCCTAGCATGGTGTCTAGCAAACGACGGCTAACTGTCTTAAAGAAAAATACAACGGCAGATCCCATAATCGTACAAAACCATGTGAATAAACCACCTAGCAAAGCCTGTAGAACTACAGACTGATTAGTAAACCAAGTCATAACTAACATCCTATCCTGTTTAATTTTGCATATCCTATAAATTAAGATACCCTAATTTATTATAAAATTCAAGCTTTTTCACTTAAATAAATAAGAAAATATCTAAAAAATAAAAGACCTAAAACTACATTAAATGTCGTCTTGGTCTTTCCATAATTAGGTACTGATTAATTTATCACAAATGTCTAAACGGATTGGTTGAAACAGTTGAAGGTAGAATTTCGACATCCCAACCTTCATTTGCCTTCCATGTTTCCAACAATTCAGCAATTTTCTTGATAAACAAGGCTTCGATATGGTGGCCTGGATCAATAGCCAGCAAGCCTTGTGTCAACATATCCTGACCCGTATGGTAGTAAATATCGCCTGTGATGTAAACATCTGCTCCCTTGGCAAGAGCCTCATGGTAGTAAGACCCACCACTGCCTCCACAGATCGCCACACGGCTGATATACTGCTTGGCTTGATGCCCATATGTCACTAGACGGACAGCATCTAGACCAAAGACAGACTTGACTTTCAAAGCCAAATCCTCCAAGGTCTGCTCTGCTATTGTCCCCACACGACCAAGCCCCTGCCCCTCGGCAGTTTCAATCAAGTAGGTAGTATCTTGAATTTCTAATAGTTCACAGAACCAGTCGTTGAGACCACCCTCAACCACATCAATATCTGTATGACTGACATAGACTGCAATATCATGCTTAATCAAATCAAGATACATTTTAGTTTGCGGATTGTCACCCACCAAATCCTTTATAGGACGAAAAATCGGAGCGTGTTTGACGATAATCAAATCCACCTTTTTATCAATCGCCTCTGCCACTGTTGTCTCACGAATATCCAGAGCCACCATGACACGTTGAATCTCTTTATTAAGGGTACCAATTTGCAGCCCTTTGACATCGCCTTCCATAGCTAAAGAAGGGGGACAAAAGGCTTGATAGCGCTCAATAACCTGACTAGCTAACATGGAGTACCTCCTGAATTTGTTGGATTTTTTGGGAAATGGCAAAGCGGTCACCTTGGCGTTCAGATGGAACTTGTTCCAAAGCAAAACTTAATTTTTCAAGTTCTCTTCTCCACTTTTTGACGAAAACTGGTGAAGCCTCCTCTAGTAGATAGGGACCAAAACGATGTTCAACTTCTGATAATCTCATCTGTCCTGATTCTGCAACGAGGATTTCATATAACTTGCCATTTTCTTCCAGAATCTTTTCAGCAACCAATCTAAAACCATTTTTTTCCAACCATCGACGCACATCATCTTCACGATTATTTGGCTGGAGTATCAACCGTTCAATGGTCGCAAGCTTTTCTTTTCCTGCTTCTAAGATTTCTGCAATCAAGCGTCCTCCCATACCTGCTATGGTCACGGCAGTCATCTGGTCAGACGTCTCAAACGCACCTAAGCCATTTGCTAAACGGACTAGAATTTTTTCTGTTTGTCCCGCCTGCTCTACATTCTGGAGCGCTGACTGATAGGGGCCTTGAACGACTTCCCCCGCAATGGCAAAATCAATACGCCCCTGCTCTACCAAAAAAAGAGGGAGATAAGCATGGTCACTCCCTACATCAACTAGACGTGCCCCTTGTGGGACAAAACTTGCGACTGTTTCCAGCCTTTTAGATAATTTTGTTTCCATATCAATCTTTCCAGAGATCCATTGCATCAAGAAAGTCACTTGAAACAGTCACATTCTTAGGAGTCTGAATTTCTCTTTCTGCATTTTTCGCTTCTACTTGCGCAACTGTAGTAATTCCCTCACGGCGCCAGTTTCGTAGAATAGCTTGGATGTATTTCCAATTTGTTTTGTTGTTAAAAACAGCTTCTTTCAAGGCTGCACGAACCAACTCAATCGAAGTTTTGTCATCCTCAATAGTCTTCTGCAAATCTTCGATTTCAAACGGCGATAAAAAGCGGCCCAATTCACGTTCAAAATCACCCACCAAGGTCTTCAAATCATTCTCTGGCTGCACAATCTCAACTGCCTGTTTTGGAGTTAACAGAGCATCCAATTTTTCAAAAGCAGGAAGCGCATCGAATATCATTTCAATTTCACCAGCAATACTGATTGTCTTAAATTCTAAGAGTCCAGCATCTTGGAGATTTTCAATAGCTTGATTGACCTGGGCAACTGTTTTACCAGTAGCTTGAGCAATCTCACTAGGCGCTAATGATTCGATGGCTGAAGAATTTTGATAAAAGAAAAACTGCCAAATCAAAAAATCATCTGCCGACGGAAAAAGCTCTTGATAGTGGAATAATATTGCTGCTGGCAGGACCAAATGTCCCTGACGAAATTGCTGTGAATAGTTCATACTTCCTCTTTAAAGACTAGCTGACTGGGCTGATTGTTCAAAGATATGCCAGTCGTATGGAGTTTCTTGATAGACAGCATAATTCACCCAGTTGGTAAAGAATTGTGCTGCTGGTAAATTCCAAGAGAGAGATGGTTTGCTTGTAGGGTCATCTTCTTTGAAATAATTTTCCGGTAAATGGGGATTTTTTCCAGCTATACAATCACGTTGGTATTCCTTAGCTAGGGTATCCCTATCATACTCTAAATGTCCAAAACTATAAATTTCTCTTAAATCCTTGCTGGCTAAAATGGATAGGCCAACTTCTGGACCTTGTGATAAAATCGTCAACCCACTCAGATGGGCAATATCTGCTTCTCTTACTTCCGTATAACGGGAGTGTGGTGAACGAAATTCATCGTCAAATCCACGCATAAGAGGGCTAGTTGGATTAGTCACTTCTTGACAATATACACCTGATAGTTTTCGAGACATACTGTGTTTGGGTACACCATAGCGTGCATACAAACCAGCCTGTGCTCCCCAACAAATGTGCAATGTTGAATAAACATGTGTTTTTGACCAATCAAAAACTTGAGTAAGTTCTTGCCAGTAATCAACTTCCTCAAAAGGTAAGTTTTCAACTGGTGCTCCTGTCACGATGAGCCCATCAAAATAGCTATCCCTGACCTGCTCAAAAGTCTTATAAAACTGCTTCAAATGGTCCGAGTGTGTATTTTTGGACTCGTGACTAGCCATGTAGAGAAATTCAACCTCTAGCTGTAAAGGAGTGTTAGCCAAAAGACGGAGCAACTGAGTCTCCGTCACGATCTTCTGTGGCATGAGATTGAGAATAAGGATTTTGATAGGACGAATGTCCTGATGACTAGCTCGGTCGCTATCCATCACAAAAATATTCTCTTTTCTCAAAATTTCAACTGCTGGTAATGATTTTTCAATTTTAATTGGCATAAGCAACCTCCCAATTTTCTTATATTTATTATAAGACAGGTTGCTATGCAATTCAATTAGAATAAAAATAGGACCAGTTATAAGTTTTGACTATAACCTTAGATTAATAGTGCATCAAAACCTTGTAGTCGTAATCGCCGATTGCTTCGCGGCCTTTCAAATCATCTAGCTCAATCAAGAAGGCACAGCCAGCAACGATACCGCCAAGCTTTTCAATCATTTCGATCGTTGCTTTTACAGTACCACCAGTTGCCAACAAGTCATCGACAATCAAGACACGTTGTCCTGGTTTGATTGCGTCTGCATGCATCGTCAATGTATCTACACCATATTCTTTTTCATAATCAGCTGAGATAACCTCACGTGGTAACTTACCTGGCTTACGAACTGGTGCAAAACCGATTCCCAATTCAAAGGCAACTGGACATCCAACGATGAAACCACGCGCCTCTGGCCCAACAATCATATCGATTTGCTTATCTGTCGCATACTGAACGATTTCACGTACTGCATAGCTATAAGCATTTCCATCTGCCATCAAAGGGCTAATGTCACGGAATTCGATACCTTCTTTTGGATAGTTAGGAATTGTTGCGATGTAATCTTTTAAGTTCATTTGTCTCTCTCTTTTTAAAAATAATTTTTACTCTTCATTATACCATGAAATTGTTTTTTGGTACATTTCAGACCTATATCTTTAGCAAATCGTCTCCTCACATTCGCCACACAAGCTGCCCTACTATGTCCACCATAGGAAAAGCTCCCTTGCTGATTAAAGTAAGACTGCTCCCAGCCAACCTCATTTCTTCCTTTTTGGTAGCGACGAAAGCGAGTAGGCGATAAATAGACTCCCATCTTTGAGCGTAGCAATTCTTTCCGAAAAACGGGATCCTGCGTACCAACTGGAGCCATATCAAGTTGTCTATGGCGCTTATTATTAGCTCTGGCATAATTGAAGGAAGCCCCGTTTACCACGCCATTGACCTGAGGTCGTTCTTCTAAAATCAAGGCAAATTGTCCATCTTGATTTAGGATAAATTCGCTGTGAAAATGAATCAAAATCTTCATATTGACTGGCAAGGTCTTCTGATTTTTCTTGCCGAACAGTTGTTTATTGTGTAGGCGGGCAGATTCTCGTAAGCGATAAGACCAGCGAGGTAGGCTACGTAAATAGGCTACCAGAGCCTGCCAGTCTGTTTTTCCTCTTCCAAACTGCTGACGTACCCAAAAAGCCTGCTGATAGGAAATAAGGTAGCGCAGTTGATGGACCTGTCTGTTTAACGGCCGTTTGACTTCTAATTCTCGAACTGGAAAAGCCTTATCAACTAGCTTAGCAAAGTACCGCCAAAACGGATGGTGTGGAGGACAATTCACATCCATCTTCTGCAAAAGTTCAGGTAATATCCCGTGACTTAATTCCTCAGGAAAATCTAACATATTCATACTTTGCTCCAATAAAGCCGTCGCTTTCTCTTGGCTTAAAGAGCGACTGTCAACTTTTATCAACTGATAAAAGCTAGTTGAGGCAAAAATAGTAGCTTCTTTTATGAAATTTTGAACAAATGCTGGGATGTCTTCTTGTTTTAGAGGCAACAGTTGTTTCAGGAAAACCTTTTTGATGGCTCTTTCTGACCATCCTACTCGCCGTAATTCAATCAGTGCGTGCTTTATTTCGGTTATCTGTTCAAGATTTTTCAACAGACTTTTTTGCCTGATAAACCTATAAGTGTAGTGAAGCGTTCCAATCACTCCAACAACAACCAGAGCTTCTACTGTCATCAAACGCGACCACAAAGCCATTCATAAATTTCCTGAACGGTGCCAAGCGCCATTAACTCTTGCTGCATTACGGTTTGTTTTAAGTCTTGATAAATCTGACTTTCTGAAATCTCTCGCTTCTGCGCCTCTTTGTTGACCCGCATGACCCCATCCGTAATGGTAACAAATTCTAATTCTTGGAAAATCTGAATCATTTTAACCAATAGACTGTCCTTAATTTTTAAGTAACCAGCCAAATCTTTCAGTTTGTAGCGGACATCAAACTCATCAAATTGGTAAATGGTCTTATACAATTTAGCGAATTGTTCTCGGCTACCATAACCATCTAGATAGTACGGTTTGGCAATTTCATTTTTAAAATAAATGGCTTCAAATTCTCTTTCCTGAAAATAGCTACGCAGACTACTGAGGTCCTCAGGCAAGTTAGCTAAGACAATTGCTTTGTTATCTACTACTGGATTTTCAATGTCCAAAATTGGGACTCCAGCAGGAATAGGATGGTGCTTTCCACGAATATTATAAAGTTGAACACCATTGACCCGAGCATCAACCAACATGAGCTGAAGACTGGTATTGCCATTCCATTGATTGACAGACAAGGTAACAGCTAGTTCTAAGCCCTTGGCCTGTGAAAATTCCAAGGCTAGATTACCCTTACCAAAAGCAACCACATCAAATCCAGCAACCCCTTTTGTAATCCGTATCTTCAGATGAGCATTATTCTGCCCCATGGTTCTTGCTGATTCTACCTGAAAGTCTCTGATGTAGAATACAGGCTTTTTATTATCCATGCCGTAAGGCGCAAGCTTCTCGAAAGATTTTAGAGTATCTAGGGTTAATTCCTCTAAATCCAATTCTTCATCTAAGACCAGCGAAGACTTGCTGGATAAATCCAATTTATTTTCGATAATGTAGTCTGCCAAGGTTAGAGCAAGCTCTTCAAGTTTGTCAACTTCCAAGGTCATACCTGCTGCACCAGCATGACCACCAAAGGCGATAAATAGGTCCTGATGATCTTTAAGGGCCTTGAAAATGTCAACCGCTTCAACAGAACGAGCCGAACCCTTTGCCTTACCATCTTCAATAGACAAGACGATAACAGGCTGGTGCAATTCTTCTAGTAGGCGTCCTGCTACAATCCCTAAAACACCTGGGTTCCAACCTTCTTTAGCCAGAACTTGAACAGGTCTATCATGACGGAGCATGGTTTTTGCTTCATCGTAAATTGCTTGGACGACATCCTTACGCTCGACATTCTTACTGTCAATCATGAGAGCAATCTCATGGGCCTCTTCGTCATCAAAACCAGTCAATAATTCGATGGCTGGATTTGGATCATCGAGTCGACCAAGGGCATTCAACCTCGGAGCAAGTTGGAAGCCAACTGTTTCTTCATCAAGGCTATCCATATCAATGCCAGCTATTTTCATCAATTCTTGGAGGCCTGCACGTTCGGTCTGTTTGAGAAGGGACAGACCATATTTGACCATGACACGATTCTCATCGGTCAAGCTAACCATATCAGCGATGGTGCCAATTGCGACCAAATCCAGCAAGTCTGCATGAACCGTTTCAAGAAGGGCACAGGCCAATTTGAAAGCCACACCGCAACCTGCCAAATGTTTGAAGGGATAATTTCCCTCTGGATGCTCTGGATGTACAATCGCATAGGCATTGGGAAGGGTTTCCTGCATGGAATGGTGGTCTGTCACGACAACATCGACACCCATTTCCTGTGCATAGGCAATCGCTTCATGACCCGCTACGCCATTGTCCACCGTCACAATAAGAGAAATCCCCTGCTGCTCGATAAAATACTTGTAAACTGACTGATTTGGCCCATAGCCATCTGTGAAACGGTTGGGAAGATAAACTTGGACTTCTGCCCCCATTTCCTCCAGAGTTTCTTTCAGAATAGATGCCGAGGTCATGCCATCTGCATCATAATCTCCATAAATCAAAATTTGTTCGTAATCTTCGATTGCTCGGCGAATCCGCTCTACCGCCTTGTCCATATCATGTAGTAAATAGGGATCGTGAAGGTCTTCTAAGCTTGGTTGTAAGAAAGTATGCAATTCTTCCGCCGAATGGATGCCACGTTCATACAGCAACTTAGCCGCTACCGAGTCCACTCCTTCTTTTTTAGCAATTTTGATAAATTGTTCATCAGAAAAACCGGTCAATAATTGCCAGTCATAATTGGGTTTTATCACGTTTTTTTACTCCTTAATACTCAAAATCACAAGTAACCTGTAACTTTTCCGAGTATAAACTATCTTTCTATTATATCATTTTCCAAGAAAAATGGAGCAAGGTAAGACCGAAACAGAATGTCGTTCCCTTGCTCCATGAAGAACTAATAGTGCAATTTATAATAACGGCGAAATAATTCGCAGTAGGGCTCCTCCCAAACGCTTATACCAAGAGTACGTTTTATGGAAGGTTAGAAGGTTAATTTGCTGTGATTTTTTGAAGGAATGAGTAAAGTCATCTTTAATAGCTGCCAAAACTGCCGAGTGATTGTAAATATAGAGACCGCACTCAAAATTAAGATAAAAAGAGCGAAAATCCATATTCACCGTACCAACAGTAGCTTTCTTATCATCGACCAAAACAACTTTGGAATGGACAAACCCAGGCTGGAATTCAAAGATTTCAATTCCTGCTTCCAAGTAAGTCGGAAAATCAGTACGAGCAGCCAAATAAGCCGATTTTTTATCGTAGATATGCGGGAGCAGAATGCGAACCTCGACTCCACGCTTCGCAGCATAAGTCAAATTATCAATCATTTCATCATCCAACACTAAGTAGGGTGTCATGATATAAATATAATCCGTTGCCGACTGAATCATGTCTAGGCAGACTCGTTTGGCTACCTCATCTCCATCAAATGGATTCTCGCCATACGGAAGGAAGAAACCTTCAGCATCAATGGTTTCCGTCTCTAAATCTTTATGCGTTTTGAGGTATTGTAGATCATCTGTCTCTGTCTTTTCATTGTAATTCCACATTTGAAGGAACATCAACGTAAAGTTTGCAACAGCTTCTCCCCTAATCATAATCGCTGCGTCTTTCCAGTAACCAAAACGCACTTTCTTGTTGATGTATTCATCTGCGATATTAATGCCACCAGTAAAGGCAACCTTTCCATCAATAATCGCAATTTTTCTATGGTCACGGTTATTTTGCACCGTAGATAAGGCTGGGATAATTTGAGAAAATACTTTGGCTTTTATCCCATATTTTCTCAAGGTTTTATAGTAATTATAGGGAAGATTGGTCAGTGAATTCATCCCATCATACATAAAACGAACTTCCACCCCTTGCGCTGCCTTTTCCTTCAAAATGTCAAGGATAGAATCCCACATATATCCCATATCGACAATAAAGTACTCCATGAAAATATACTGCTCTGCCTTTTTCAATTCTTCTAGTAGAGCTTCAAATTTTTCCTGACCTGTTGAAAAATAGACGGCATCCGTATTGGTATGAATTGGGTAGCCAACGTACTCACTCATGAAGTGAGCTAATTTCAGTTGCTCCTTATCTTCCTGCTCCAATGCCTTCATGACCTTTTCAGACGTCTTACTATACTCCCGAAGTCTTTGTGCTTGCTTATGAAAATTTTTACGATAACGTTTGGTTTCAATGTTGGACTGCAAAATAAAATAGAATAGAGCACCAAAAATCGGAATACCAATGACAAAAATAATCCAGGTTAACTTAAAACTGGTATTCATCGGTCTATTGATGATTGAAATAGCTACAAAAATCGAAAAAATTTGCAAAACAATCAATAAAGCAGGCATATAGGTAGCTGCCGAACCTACCAACCAAAGAATAAGGAAAATGGTTAGAATAATCAAACTAATGACAATAAATGTCCGGCTATATATAATTTTCCAAAGTTTTTCCATACATCTCTCCCTTATTTCTTTACCATTATAACAGATTTTAGTTCATTATCCTACTCAAAATAAATAGTCTTTATGATCCGATATTTCTGAATATTTTAAATATATAAACATATTTAATTCATATTGTAAAGACATATATTTTTTGATAAGATAGGCATGAAATAACCCGTTTTAATTTACTACCCCGTACACATTATCAAAAGGAGGAAGTTCGTATGAAACTTTCATATAAGAAAAGGCTGTTGAATCAAGTCCTACTTGCCTCAACAGTTCTTTTAGCTGCATCTCTCACTCAGGGAACGGTCTTCGCAAATACAGAGGAGATGCCAACTACTGCTAGTAAAACAGTGACTCCACTGCCTGAAGAGACTCCTATCATGGAAACTAGCACAAGCGAAGCTACAGATATTCTTGTAGAAGGGAAGGAGACAGAAAAACAAACTGAAGAAATAGCAGATACTTCTCCTACACCTGTTTCCACAGAAGAAGATACAACATCTTCCGAGCCCAATGCCGAGGAAACTACGCTCAGATCAGCTAATAATGATAGTCAGGATCCTACAGAAGAAAAATCTGCCGTACCGACTGTTGATACAATTACACTCGAAACAAAAACTGTCTATCTATCGGAAGCAGTCACTATCACAGAATCCGTCACTCTTCCAGATACAACTGAAAAAATAGAATGGACATTGGATGGAAAGCCTATTTCCGAATGGAAAACATGGAATTTGAAAGAGGGAGATTTCACAGGCGATACATTTATCACAGTAGAAGAAAGCAGACAGGATAACCAACTTCATTTGAATATCCAGCTCGCAGCTCTCTTTGGAGAAGATTTGAGCAGACGGACACCGAGTAATATTCGCCGTACCTATCGACATTTTATAAAAGATATGCTGTTGGAAGGTACTAGTGCCGATGGAAACTTGATAATTTCAAAAACTCTTCATTTCCGTCCTTATGAAGCCTACCGTACACATGAGGAAATGTTGACAGAGATTGAGGAAACTAAAGATAATGCTGCGACCGACCGCTTAGTAAGGATTGAGTCAATTGGTCAATCAGCTGAAGGTAGAGATATAAAAATGGCTGTTGTGGCTAAAGATCAAGCAAGTATTGATAAATATCTTACTGAAACAACGCCACTCATGCTGACCCAACCTGACCAGATGCTGAAAGAGTTGCAAGCTGGAACCTTCGACTATAAATTACCTATTCTCATCAACAACACTCACGCTGATGAACAACCCGGCATAGATGTGGTAACTAGCCTATTCAAAGAATTTGCACAAAAAGATACCATTACTTTCCCATCTACAGATGCCGATGGAAATCCTGTTACCCTGCATTTAAAAGTGACAGATTTGTTAGATAAATTTATCTTCTTGTTCAATTTCACAGAAAATCCTGATGGCGATGTTAAAAACTTGCGTTCACTAGTAAATGGTTTGGACCCTAACCGTGATACTGGTTTCCAAGTGAATCCAGAAACACAAGCCATCGTCCGTCAAATCCACAAATGGAATCCAATATCTGTTTTAGATATTCATGGTTTTGTATCTGGATTTCTCATCGAGCCTGCCACTCCGCCACATGACCCAAACTTTGAATATGATTTACTAGCCGATATTATGCTGGAAAAAGCTCATGAAATGGGCCGAGCAGGTATTGCAAATTCTAAATATGAACGCTACACCATCCCTAAAGTCCACTGGGGAAATGGTTGGGACGATTCCTTCTCAGGCTATACAGCGGTGTATGCAATGTACCACGGTATTCTTGGACATACGATTGAAATTCCAGAAGGAAATCAAGAATCATTCAAGGCTGGATTCTTTGCTGTTTTGGGCGGTGTTCACAATATGGCAACCAAGCCAGACAGTCTCATGGAAATGCGTCTCAAATACTATTCTCGCGGCGTCAATAAGATAGAAGATCCAAAAGCAGAGTCTGAATTAGTCGGACCAGACGGAGCTGTTGTCGGACGTGTCAAAAAAGACCAGCCAAAATTCTTCCCAGACTACTATGTGATTCCTATGACGCTCGATAAACACAACGATATGCAAGAAGCCTTTAAGATGATTGAATATTTCAATCGTAATGGGGTTGTTGTCAAGGAATTAACTGAAGATGTTGGAAACTTCCGCAAAGGCGACCTAGTTGTCGATATGGCTCAAGCCAAACGAGGATTCGCTAACCATGTCCTCTACGCTGGTTCTGATGAATCTGCTTGGGGAGCCATGTATGCTGAATTGGTGGTCAACTTCCCTGATATGAAAGGCTTTAGTGCCAAGGCTATATTTGAAGAAAATGCCTTTAGCGGCAAATTAGGTAGCATCACATGGACAAAAGCTCCACGTACTACGGAAATTGATTTCAAAGCGCCTTACTATATCGTTGCAAACACATCTGAAAGCGCAGTTCAGGCCATTAATCAAGCCATCAAATCAGGCGCTAAGGTCTACCTTACAGACGATGGCTACATCATGGAAACTAACCAATTTAGCCACTTGCTGGACACCTATGCTCTATACGGCGAACCTCTCTATAAGAAGCCTCTTGGACAAGAATTGAAAGCAATGAAGGTGTATGCTCCTTCTCACTCTTATAGTTGGGCAGGCGACTTTGCCATTCTTGCAAATGCTGCACTTGCGGTAGAACGAATGGGCTTTGAAATTGTCAATAGCGCAGATGAGGCTGATGCTATCATTCTCGAATCAGATCAATTCGATGCCAGTGTATTTGGTAAGAAACCAATTATCATCGTAGGTGGTGTCGCCATGCAAAAACTGGAGGAATTAGGAATCTTAGCAGGTTTCAATGCGGAACAATTTACAGATGGTGGTGACTATGAAGGTCTCATGCGGGCTATTATTGATGATAAAGATCCATTAACAAGTGGCTACACCATGAATGGACTTTTCTATTCCAACTCCGGTAATTGGATTGAAGGCATTCCTGAAGGATTTAAAACGCTTGTTAAAATTGCTGACAAAGATTATTATATCGCAGGGTGGTGGCCTGGTCATGACAAATTAGCCAATAAAATTGTCGCCATCGCTGGAAATTATCAAGACCAACCTGTCTTTATCTATGCAGGTAATCCAACAAACAAGGTCCACCCTGTTCACTTCTTCCGTTGGGTGTCCAACGCCCTCTTTGGTAGCCAATTAGCAACCTTAGAAGACTTACCAGCTGTAGAAATTCTTGTACCGCAACCTGAAATGCCAAAAAATATTCTGGATGAGGCGCCAAAAACTACTACAATAGTACATACCACCAAGTCTACCGATGCAAAACAACTACCTCAAACAGGTGAAAAAACAAACTATATCGCTATCGCATTAGGTAGCCTACTTCTAGGCAGTATCTCCTTACGTAGAAAAAAGCGTAGCTAGTATACACGAAAACGCCGAGTTTTATTTCGGCGTTTTTCTATGCTTATTTCAAATTAAATACTGTACTGGCCAAGTAGTCTGCTATTCTTGGAAAGAGAGTATAGAGTTTATGAGCAGCTGCTAGTGACCAAGGCAGATTGATGTCTCGTTTCTTCGTCCCCATAGCTGCCACGATTTTCCGAGCCACATAATCTGGTTGCAACAAGAAAGCCTTGACGCTCTCTTGATAGCTTCCATCCGGATCTGCTTGGTCGAAAAAGCTGGTTGCGATTGGACCTGGGTTAACAGTTGTAACCGTCACACCATACTGGGCTAATTCCAAGCGAATGGTATTGGAAAAACCCATAGCTGCAAACTTGGTCGCCGAATAAACGGATGACTTGCTTGAAGCTATTAAACCTGACATGGAAATGATATTGATCATCTGCCCGCTCCGTCTAGCTTTCATTCGCTTGCCTACTAAACGGCACATGGTCATCAGAGCAAAAGTATTGATGTCAAACATAGCCTGCACCTGTTGGCTGGAAAAATTCTCAAAATCATCGTAAATGGCATAGCCAGCGTTATTGACCAAAATATCAATCTGACCAAACTGACTATCCAGTTCATCGAAAAATGCCGTCAGAGCTATTTCATCTCGGATGTCTACATCAAAGACAGCCTTTTTTTCATGGTAAGCATAGAGCTGCTCAATTTTTTCGACATCACGACCTAGTAAAATCAAAAAATCATCCTTCAGCAATGGCACCATTTCCTGTACCAAGCCACCAGAAGCACCTGTGATTAGAATGGTTCTCATAGCTCAATTTCCTCTAAATCCTTGACAATATGAACCTGCTCGAAAATAGTACTTGCATCTTTCCGTAATTGACTAATATCCTTGGATAAAAATCGTGGACTGATATGATTAAGCAAGAGCTGCTTGACACCAGCATCCTTGGCAACCTGAGCAGCTTCCATATTGGTCGAATGCCCATGCTTGCGAGCAATCTTCTCATCGCCTTTTCCGTAAGTCGCCTCATGCACCAGCACATCAGCATTGACAGCCAGACGGACACTAGCATGACACTTGCGCGTATCACCAAGAATGGTCACCACCTTACCAGGCCGAGGAGGAGAAATATAGTCACTGGCAATGATTTCCCTGCCGTCCTCCAAGGTCACGTTTTGACCGTTTTTGATTTTTCCAAAAAGGGGGCCAAATGGTACACCTGCCGCGCGCAGAGCCTCTGCATCCAATGTCCCTTCCAAATCTTTCTGGATGACACGATAGCCGACACAAGGAATGGTATGGTCCAGTTTTTCAGCGAATACTGTGAATTTGTCCGTTTCTAGCACCTGACCTACCGTATCAACATCAAACTCATGAAAATGAATGCGATATGGTAGGCGTGTCCCTGAAACTTTCAAACTTGCCAAGACAAAGGAACGGATGCCAACAGGACCGTAAATATCAATATCAGTCTGCTCCTCACTTGACTGGAAAGAACGGCTAGACAAAAAACCTGGCAGTCCAAAAATATGGTCTCCGTGCAGGTGAGTGATAAAGATTTTTACGACCTTACGTGGACGAATAGTCGTTTCCAAAATTTGATTTTGAGTTCCTTCGCCACAATCAAAAAGCCAAACCTGATTGATTTCATCCAAGAGTTTCAAGGCCAAACTGGATACATTTCGAGCCTTGGAGGGCTGACCAGCCCCCGTACCTAAAAATTGAATTTGCATTGTTTACTTTCTAATGTTTTATATATAAAATTGCAGAGCGGCCCGACCAGACATAGTAATACTGACCAGCATATCCGTCCGCTACTTCCAGCACTTCTTCCTGATTAAAGCCTGAAATCTTGACCAAACCTTCTGTCGTCTCCACTTTGGTCAAAAGGTAGTCTGTTTCAACTTCCTCTAACTCAGCGTCCTCAAAGGGACTGGCTTTCATAAAAATCTTGCCCTCCTCCACAAAGACGACATAGTGGGGAAAGACTTGGGCAATTTCAAAGAGCAAGCTATCCGTCACTTCCTCTACTCCTTCCGAAAAAACCTGAGCCAGACCGTCAACCGACACATAGGCAAATCCGAAAGACTTACCTGATAAGTTGAGACGGACAAAGGGCTTATCTTCTTCAAAGCTGGGCTCTTTTGGAAAAAGGCAGAGCTGCTGAGAAAGTGTCAGATAGTAGTCCGTCGCTTCTTCTGCTCCTTGTTTCTGGTAGATTTTCGCAAAATAAGCGTTGATAACTGAAGGCGGTGGAGTGATAAAATCTAGTTTTTGTTGGTCAGTCAAATCAGCTAATTTCTTCGCCAGATAGACCTTGTCCAGACTGGTAAAGCCACCGTATTTGATTGCCAAATCAAGATAATCCGTCATAAAATTCTTCCAACTTCCATTTATTGCTGGAAGCGATATAGCCTGATACCACTTCCACATCCTCTTCGTAGGTCCGATTTTCTATCAGAGCTAGAGTTGCCAAATCATGCAATTTATAAGATTCAGCAAGTGGTACCCTGACCTCAAACCGTTCAAACATGGTCTTAATCTTGGCCAAGACCATCATCTGTATATGGCCTTTGGCATTTTCATCCTTAGCGGACAGCATGACATGAGGAAACTGACTGGGGGTAAAGCTGTCATCCGTCTTGTCCAACTTGTTGTAAAGGGCCAGACGGGGAATATCCAGCATATCCAGGTCTTTCAAAATGTCCAGGACCACCTGCTCCTGCTCACTGTGATTGGGGTCAGATGCGTCGATGACATGGAGCAAGAGATCCACGTTCATGGACTCCTCCAAGGTGGACTTGAAGGCAGAAATCAACTCTGTCGGCAGGTCCTGAATGAAACCAACCGTATCAGTCAAAGTCACGTTGAACTTGTCGGCCAGGTTAATCTGCTTGGTCGTGGCATCAAGTGTCGCAAAAAGTTCATCTGCCTCGTACTGTCGCTTATCGGTCATGGCATTCATAATGGTGGACTTGCCAGCATTGGTATAGCCAATCAAGCCGATTTTGAACACGCCTGATTGCAGACGGCGTTCACGGACAGTAGCTCGGTTCTTCTCCACCGTTTTGAGTTGGCGTTCGATGTCGTGTATCTGATTGCGAATACTTCGACGGTTGAGCTCCAACTGACTTTCACCTGGTCCACGAGAACCGATACCACCCGCCTGACGGCTAAGCATAATGCCTTGGCCAACCAAGCGTGGCAACATGTACTTGAGCTGGGCCAAGTGGACCTGCAGTTTACCCTCGTAACTCCGTGCTCGCATGGCAAAAATATCCAAAATCAACTGCATACGGTCGATGACCTTAACCCCCAGAATCTCCTCCAAATTGACATTCTGACGGGGTGTCAGTCGATTATTGACAATAACTGTATCAATCTCATCAGCTTCGACCATCTGGGCAATTTCTTCTAGTTTCCCTGAGCCAACAAAGGTTTTGCTGTCGTATTTTTCACGTTTTTGGGTATAAACTCCCTTGACCAGAGCGCCAGCCGTCTTAGCAAGGCTTGCCAACTCTTCCATGGACATGTCAAAGTTGTCTGTCTGCTGTAATTCCACTCCAACCAGGAGGGCACGTTCTTGTTCTTTATGCGTTTCAATCATTTAAAAATTCCTCCGCGGCGGTGAAAATCTGCGACTTGTAATCTGGCTCGCCCACTGAATAAAAGGGAACCTGCATCCGATTTCTAAACCAGGTCAATTGGCGTTTGGCAAAGCGGCGGCTATTTTGCTTGACCTTATCAATTGCTTCTTCTAGGCTGATTTGACCTGCTAAGTATGGGAAAAACTCCTTGTAGCCAATTCCCATAGCAGCTTGGGCTTGGGGATACTTTTTGTATAGCCAGCTAACTTCATCTAGTAAGCCCGCCGCAATCATCTTATCCACTCGCTGATTGATGCGGTCGTAAAGAACCTGTCTGTCATCCGTCAGGCAGATGCAAAGAGGCTCATATTCTGACTCTGTATTTTCCAAATTTTTTCCAAACTTTTTCAACTCTAACCCACGAATGATTCTCCGTCGGCTGTTTCCCTCGACCATCAAACCTGCCTGCTCTGCCATTGTTTCCAAAACCTCGTCAGACAAGCAGTCGAGTTCCGCCCGATAAGCAAGAACTTGCTCTTGGTCAACCTGCCCGCCTAGATGGTAGCCTTCTAGCAGACTTTGGATATAAAGGCCTGTTCCACCCACGATAATAGGCAACTTGCCACGACTGGTAATGTCTGCAATTAAAGCCTTGGCTTCTGCTACAAATTCATAAGCCGAATAGCCCTCGGTCACATCTCGGACATCAATCAAGTGATGAACCGCAGCAGCCTGCTCTTCAGGACTAGCTTTTGCCGTACCAATATCTAGTTTGCAATAGACTTGCTGGCTATCACCGCTGATAATTTCTCCCTTGTAGCGCTGGGCCAATTCAATGCCTAAAGCGGTTTTTCCTACCGCAGTTGGTCCAATGACCACAATAACTTTAGTTTTCATCTTTTTCCTTGAAAATATTTTGTTTTTTCGCTAAAATCTATTATAACACAAGTAAAGGAGAAATAACTATGGCTAAAGGTTTTGGTAAAGGTTTCTTGACAGGTGTTCTTTCTACAGTTGCTCTTGCAGCAGGCGCAGTCTTCACTGTTCACAAAACAATCATTGAACCAGAAGAAAAGAAAGAAGCCTTCATTGAGGAAAATCGTAAAAAAGCTGCTCGTAAACGTGTAGCACATTAAAAAGCTGGCAGGAGTCCAGCTTTTTTGTTTGACAAAAAATCCCTTAGAAGCTCTGCCATTTTCACAGAAAAATGTCAGCCTTCTTAAGGGATTATACTTTATAAGATAGTATCTTCTTTTTCGATCAGAACAATAGTCCACATCATGGCAAGTGTGACGATAGCCAGAGCAAGAATCAATGGCATCCAGTTTCCGAAGATTGGATAGCTATAACCAAGAAGGCCTGGTCCAAATGCTGCAATGAGATAGCCACCTGTCTGCACCATTCCTGATAGCTGAGCAGTAGCCTGGCTGTTGCTTGTTTTCAAAGTAAAGCTCAACATCATATAAGGGAAGAGGGCTGCATTTGAAAAACTTAAAATAATGTGAAGTGCTGACCAAAGAATGAGATTGGTCGGAATCAATGCCATCATAGCCAAGCCAAGCAAGGTAACAGAGGAAATAGCCAGCATGATATTTCGACGCATTTCTTTTGTCTGACGGGAAAGAATAGCTGGGATAATCATTGACATGGGAATAGCTGTCATATTAAAGAAACCAGCCATTAGACCTGCTTCTGCCTTACTAAAGCCAACTGATTGAGAAATGGTTGGCAACCAGGTAATCTCTGTATAGTAGAGGACTGATTGTAGCCCACCAAATATCAAAAAGGCAATCGCTGCTTTATTTTTCCAGATAGATGATTTCTGTTTTCCTTGGTTCTCACTTGAAAATCGATGGTTATTTTTTACATTAGGCAACCAGATTAGGAAAGCCAGAAGCACCAATCCTGTAATTAACAGAATAAAAAATTCCCAAGAACTAGAGGATACAATTGGAACAGCAATCATGGAGGCAACTGTTGCCGCAACCCCCATGAGAGTGATATAAATCGTCGTATACAGACCAATTTTCTTTGGAAAATTAGCCGCAACCAAACTTGGTAGCAAAACATTAATAAACGCTATTGTAGCACCAACAAGCATTGTACCAATGTAAAGGGCTGGTAAGTTGAGAACTCGCATTCCTGAACCAAGCACCATAACCAGTAAGACTAGGGCCATTAGTTTTTCCATGCCAAACTTAGCCGCAAGACGCGGTGCTAAGGATGAACAAAGAGCAAACATAATGAGCGGAATAGAGGTTAAAATTCCTAATGAACTCACTTCTACTCCCAGTCCTGCTGCCACATCTGTCAAAATAGCAGGTAAAGCTGTAAAGGGGGCACGCATCACGACCCCTAGCATGACGATTCCTGCAATTATAAAGGGTGATTGTTTTTTCATTTTTCTCCTAAGTCTCCTAATGTTCGGATTTCAGCACTTTCGATTATACCATAGTTGACAAATGATAGAAAGTTATTTCCGTCTTTTTTTCTAGTTATAGTTTTTAACTATGGATTTGCCATGAAAATAACTATTTTTCAAATGATAGCTTCTGAGTTAGAATAGGTTCATCACTAAAACGAAAGAGAGATACATATATGACAACTTCAAGATTCCAATTAGTCGGTTCACTTCTTCGACCAGCAAACTTAGGAGAATTTAAACGTAAAATTGAGCATCGTGACAATATCCAATACCCATTCTACGACGCCTTTGATGGCTATCAAGAAACTGAAGCTGCAACTATCGAGGCGATTGTAGCTGAACAAAAAGCAAATGGTATTGATATTGTAACAGACGGTGAGTTTTCAAAATCAATGTGGCATCTTGACTTTGTCTGGGGCTTCGATGGTATCGAGCGTTACATTGCTGAGCATGGTTATCCTTTTAAAGACCATGATGGACAAATTTTTGAAACACGTAAGGATATTGGATTACGTATCACAGGTCCTCTTTCAGCAAAAAATCACCATTTCATTGACATTTATAAAAAAGTTAAAGAACTAGCTGGTGAAACTGATACAAAGTTAACTGTATGGGGACCTGCCCATGCCTTTACCGAGCTTGTTCTCTTCAATGGTCAAGTCGGTCCAGACCAAGTTTATAAAACACGTGAGGATTTGAAAGAAGGTTTATTGGCTGCCTATAGAGAATTTTTAGACCAGTACAAGGAAGCTGGTGGACAAATCGTTCAATTCGATGACTGCCTTTGGGAATTATTCGACCCTGCTAACCCTGTACCTTTCTTGCCACAAGACGATTCTGAAGCATTGGCTGCTTTGGCTGACGAGTTTGTTGCTATCAATAATGCTGTTATTGATTACGGACATGAAATTGGCTTGACCGTCTGGACGCACAACTGCCGTGGTAACTATGAAAGCCGCTCAGCAGCTGGCGGAACTTACGAAGCTATTGCTGAAAAATTCCTGCGTGACCAAAAATACGATCGATTCTTCCTTGAGTGGGATGATGAACGTGCAGGTGATTTAAAAGCTTTGGAAAGCTTGCGTGATAAGAATGTCGAAGTCGTTCTTGGTCTACTTTCAAGTAAAACTTCTGATTTGGATGATGAAGAACGTGTTTATAAATTACTCGAGGAAGCAAGCAAGATTATTCCAAAAGAGCGTCTCTACTTGTCACATCAATGTGGATTCGCTTCATGTGATTCAGGTAATGAATTGGCCATCCCGCAACAGTGGGCAAAAATTAAACAAGGTCAAGAAATTGCAGAGAAGTTTTGGTCTTAAGCCACTTCTTGTTATTCGTGCATAAAAGCCCCACCATTTGGCAGGGCTTTTATTTGTTTGTTAATCAATCCTAATATAGCAAAGGTGCCAACAGTAAAATCACAAGTAAGGCTAACAAATGCCCAACTGTCACTAGGATAAACGAATACTTGAGTCCTCGTTTCATACTTAATTTCGAAAGATTGTGGAAGGTAATCATCACACCAGACTGAGGCACAACTGTCAAGATAGCTGATGCAACAACTACTACACGATGCAGCAACTCTGGATTAATCCCCATTTCCAAATAGGCAGGGAGGAAATTACTTGAAGCAATACCTACCGCACCAGAAGATGAACCGATAATACCACTAACCAATGCTGTCGAAACAGATAAACTAATCAGTGGCGATCCCGGTATTTGTTGAATCCATTCTTGAATGACTGCAAAACCTGCTGACAAGGTTAACACCGTCCCAAATGCTACGGTACTAGAAGTTGCAAATGCAGGCACTATAGATGCTGTTGTCGCAGCATTCAAAATTTCTTTTTGATTTGGCAGATATGGATAAAAAATCAAGGCTGATAGAAGGATAGAAACCAACAAGCCAATTGCCAGGACATTCGGAGTTTTACTCATTAGGAAAATCGTCCCAATAAGACTGAATAGAGGCAAGACTGATAAAAATAGATTTGGTGTCTTATCAGCTACCACTACTGCAGCTTCATCCTCTTCTTCCGTATACGTCTCTCCATTTGCTAGACTTTTCTTGAGGCAGTAGACCATGTAGAGCAAGCCAAATATTAATAGCGTCAAGCTGGCTGCCAAACTGATAACGGGTGCCGCGGTCAAGCTAGTTCCCAAAACTTTTGTCGGAATGACATTCTGGATGGAAGGTGCCCCAGGAAGAGTTGTCATCGTATAGGTACCTGCTCCCAAAAAGACAGGAATCGGAAAAAGTGCCCAGTTGATATTCAACTCTTTAAAGAGGGGGCGTGAAAGGGGAAGCAAGGTAAAAATGACTACAAAAATACTCACACCACCATAGGTCAGAATGGAAGCAATCAAAGTGATCGCTAACAAGCCCTTATAGGGACTATCTTTTCCCATTACTTTCAAAATGCTATTGGCAATTGTCTGCGTAGCTCCACTTGCCTCCATATAACGTGCCAAGATAGACCCCAGCATAAAGATGGCAAAATTATTAATCAAAAAACCTGCTAAGCCCGCCATATAAGACTGCTCTTTGCCCAACATAACTTCCAAAACATTCATCTGATTGGTCAGAATGATGATTAAACTAGCTAGTGGTGCCGCAATGATAACATGTAAATTTTTTGATGTCCAATAAATAATGGCTACAATAGCCAATAAAACCCCTAAAGTTGCTAAAATTGTCATAAAACTCCTTTATCTATTCTATCCCCTAATAAACCTAGTATCAGAGGCAACTATTTGAAAATTTTTATATCTTTTTGTTCCCCTAGTTCTGCAAGTAAGTCCGATACCACTTTTTTCAAAATTGGGTGACGGTAATCAGAAGCAATCTCAGCAAGAGGTTTGAGAACAAATGCTCTTTCATGGGCGTAGGGATGGGGAACAATCAGATTCTCTTCTTGAATCTTCTCCTCATCCCAAAAAATAATATCCAAATCAATGGTCCGTTGTCCCCATTTTTCAATCCGTACTCGGTCCAACTCTTGTTCGATGTTCTGGCAAACGCTTAGAAAATCCTGAGCAGACAAATCAGTATACACTTGACAAGCTAGATTGAGGAAATCAGCCTGATCTGTCTTACCCCAAGCTGGAGTTTCATAAATGTTGGAAACTAAGCCAAGCTGGCAACCTGGATGACTGGCTAATTTGTCTAGGGCTGCCTGTAAATAGGCTTGCCGATTGCCCATGTTCCCTCCGATACTGAGATAGGCTAGATGCTTCATGGTCGTTCACGCTCCAATTCAATTCCGACAGAATCATAGTGTCCAGCAATGGGCGGATTTTCCTTGTAAATGGCCAAGCGAATCTTCTCCACCTTTGGAAATTGATCAAAAATCTCCTGACAAATAACACCTGCTACCTTTTCTATAAGGATGTAGGGCTTGCCTTCCACAACTGCTTTAATGGTTTCAAAGACCATACCGTAGTGAACTGTGTCTTCTAAATTGTCAGTTTGTGAAGCTGCTGTCAGGTCAACAAACAAATCACAGTCAACTGTGAAAATTTGACCAAGAACTTGCTCTTCTTTGAAGGCACCATGGTAGCCGTAAAAGCGACATTTATTAAGAGAAATCTTATCCATGTTGACCTCCAGAAGTCAATTGGTCCCAAACTTTAACGATGTCACGGTTGGCAGCAACATTGTGAACACGGACCATTTTACAGCCTTTTTGGACTGCCCAGGCAGACAAGGCTGCCGTTGCTTGATCGCGGTCAGTCGGTAAGCTATTTCCACCAAGCAGATAATCCACCACGCGCTTACGAGATATTCCAAATAGAACGGGATAACCAAGAGCAGTAATCTGTTCCAGACCTTGCAAGAGGTCCAGATTATGTTGGACATTTTTTGAAAAACCAAATCCTGGGTCTAACCAAATCTGGTCTGCGGAAACACCAGCATCAAGTGCTGCTTGGGCACGCTCGGCTAGAAAGTTTTTGACCTCTCCAACAACATCCGCATAGCTTTCTTCTTTCTGGTTGTGCATGAGAATAATTGGTACCTTGTACTCCGCAGCCAGGGCTAACATATCTCCATCATAAAGTCCTGCCCAGACATCATTTAAAATATCTGCGCCTGCTTCCAAGGCTGCACGTGCTGTGCCTGTTTTATAGGTATCGATGCTGACCAAACAATCGTAGTTTTCTTTTATTGCACGAATAATTGGAACCACGCGAGCAATCTCGTCTTCTTCAGACACAAATGTTGCACCTGGACGAGTGGACTCCCCACCAACATCAATGACGGTAGCACCCTCAGCCAACAACTTTTCTACTTGTACCAAGGCAGACTCCACCTCATTATAGTGACCACCATCTGAAAATGAATCTGGCGTCACATTGAGAATCCCCATAATGGTTACTTGATTCGCTAACTGTTCGATTGACATAGAACCTCCTATTTATTGTGAATCATGGACAAGAGTTCACGGCGCAAGATGGCATCTTCCTTGTATTTGCCAAGGGCAACTGTGGTCACTGTCTTACTACCTGGCTTGCGAATACCACGCATACTCATGCACATATGCTCTGCTTCGACCATGACAAAAACACCTTCTGGTTCAAGGGCATCTTGAAGTGCATGAGCCACTTGATGAGTTAAGCGCTCCTGCAATTGAGGACGACGGCTCGCCACCTCCACTGCACGCGCCAATTTACTAAGACCTGTCACACGCCCTTTACTCGGAATATAGGCTACATGTGCAATACCATAAAATGGGACAAGATGGTGTTCACACATAGAATGAAAAGGAATATCCTTTACCAAAACAACCTCTTCATGTCCCTCTGAAAAGACAGCTGTAAATTGGTCTTTGGGATCCTCTTCTAGGCCGTTAAACATTTCTAAATACATCTTAGCGACCCGTTTAGGCGTATCTAATAAACCTTCACGATTCGGGTCCTCACCCAATAATTCCAATAATTGATAAATTGTTTGTTCGATTTGTTCTTGTTTTGACATAGTGCATCCTAAATAGTTTGATGTTCTTATTATACCTCAAAAACTGTTTTCAGAAAAGGGCTTTCAATATTCTAATCCCAAAACTGTCCCCTACCAGAGCACTAAGCAGGTGTCCCTACTACCACCTTTGTGGTATAATAGGATAAATCAACTACAAGGAGCCTTTATGACCAAAAAAACCGTCCAACTTGCTACGATTTGCTACATTGATAATGGTAAGGAATTTCTTCTCCTTCATCGAAACAAGAAAGAAAACGATGTCCATCAAGGAAAATGGATTGGAGTTGGTGGTAAACTAGAACCTGGCGAAACGCCACAGGCTTGTGCCATTCGAGAAGTCTTTGAGGAAACTGGGCTTACTGTAACAAAGCATGCTCTAAAAGGAGTGATAACCTTCCCAGACTTTACTCCAAACACAGACTGGTACACCTATGTCTTTAAGATAACTGGTTTTGAAGGAAGTTTGATCGATTGCAACGAAGGCGATTTAGAATGGGTTCCTTATGACCAAGTGCTCTCCAAACCAACTTGGGAAGGCGATCGCCATTTTCAAGCATGGCTATTAGAGAACAAACCCTTCTTTTCCGCTTGCTTCCGCTATGACGGGGATAGCTTGCTGGATTACAGCGTTGATTTTTATGAGGAGTAATCCTATAAATAGAAAAAGCCTTGGTTTTCAAGGCTTTTTTCGTTATAAGAATTTTTTCTTAGGCATTTGCTTGTTCAATACGACATCCAAGGGACCAGCTGACAATACTGTATCTACCAATCGTTTATCTGTAATTTTTTTATCGAGGAGAACTTGATATTCTAAGATCAGCGCTTCTTTTTTCTTTTTGTATTTGAGTGAAATCAAGTCGGCTTGCTTGCAAGATTTACCAAATTGATTTTCAAAAAATTGATCATAATCAAAATTCATTGGCACTGTCACCAAGAGATGACGCCGATTTTGATTGACTTGAGCAAAGCTGATGTTCTCAAAAATCAAGATACAAGCAGATAGGATGACCGTCATAAAGACAGCCAAACCTAGGAAGCCCATTCCTGTCGCTAGACCGATAGCCATCGCTAAGAGGACTGCAAGCATTTCCTTCGAAGAACCTGCTGCTGAGCGGAATTTAATTAGACTGAAAGTCCCTGCTACCGCAACACCCGCTCCCAAGTTACCATTAACTAATGCAATGATAACAGCAATCAAAGCTGGCATTAAACTTAGTGTGATGACAAATTCCTTTGTATAATTAGATTTATATTTATAAACAGCCGCTAAGAGTACCCCCATGGATAGACTAACTCCAAAAACCATGGACATCTGCGCTAAGGTAATATTGCTATTGGCCGTTGAAAAAATGCTATTAAACAACTGCATGTTGGCTTACTTCCTCTCCAGTGATGTTGTGGGCAAGCTTATAGGCATTGCCATATTTTGAAAATGATTGTTTTTCGATCTGGTATTTTTCAAGCAAGGCTACTAACCATTCTGGTCGCTCTTCTGGAACTTTTACTTCCATGATTACTTTGGTTGGGTCTAATAGGTTCTTACCAAATTTACCTTCCATTGCATCCACATCGTAGTCTCGATACAGTAAGTTCTTATCGATTGTGAGACGAACTTTTTTGTCTTCGATTCCTTTATAGGATACGCGATCGTAGTAGATATACATCTTCGGCTTAATAGTCCCGTAGCGTTCTCTCAACATTTCGAGTTCTGAGGTTACCTTATCATCCTTGATTGTAGAATCAATCACCCCATTTTCGATATAATTTGTTACAGAAACAGGGTTTGAAGTTAAACGGTATTTATAGCCAATTTTATTTTCTTTTTTCTTGATTTCAAGAAAGGCTTGACTCGATTCAGATGGTGTCGCATCATAGACACGCATACGAATTTTCTCACGTCCATTCTTTTTGGCAAGTGAATCTTGAATCATATCAAAATCTTCATTATCAAAGTAGATATTGGTAATCGTTGATGTCGCAAATTCATCTGCCATCATGTACTGACGAAGTTCCTTTTCTAAAAGTTCAAAAGTTTTTTTATCAACGATATATTTAGTCTCTTTACGCTTAAACTGCTTTTGTACGATTCTTGTTTTCATTATTGTGCCTCTTCTATCCTAAATTTTGACAGGTCCCTGTCTTGTTTACAAGATATAGTTTACCGACCAAGCTTTAAATGAAACTGAAAATAAAATTAAACAAAACTTAAACTGCAATAAAGTTGAAATTCTTTTGTCACATTCTAATCTATGCTACAATAGTCCTATCAATAGTAAGGCAAGGAGAAACCCATGTACGAATTTGTCCTAGAATACGGATCTTTCCCCGTAAAACTCATCGACGGTTTTGTCAACAATCGCTCAGAAATTCCTGATTTTCTCAAAGAAGATGAAGAAATGATTGCCCGATTGAATGAGATGAACGAACTCTTCCACCAACTTTTCTTAACCATCGAATGCAAGTTCGACTACATTGGCAAGCAATTCCCTGACAAGATTGAACAACTACGAGAACTCTATCATCCCCTGGCAGACGATTTACTAGCCAAGTATGGCAAACAGATAGAGTTGAAGATTGAACCTTTTATTTTGTAATACTCAATGAAAATCAAAAGTAGCCTAGGAAACGAAGGCGAAGATAGAACTCTGTTACTTTTTTATTGAAAGGTAACAGGCTGAAAACCTCCACTGGAGCTTTTCACTCATCAAGGCTCTTGACAACAGATAATTTTGATTTTCGAAGAGTATAAGACAAAAGAGATGACCGCAATCATCTCTTTTTTTCTATTCTGTATTCCAAACCATACTGATCACGCGATAAGTAACCATAATCCACCAAGTAGCGTCTCAATATAGCATAGTCATCATAAATCTCAGCTAGAAAGGCATTAACCTCTTTTTCGGTGAATGTTGAACCTTTCTTAGCTAATTCTTCTTGTAAATAGATAGCCCCCTCCACTTCTCAAGACTTGTGTCAACATCTCAGCGCAGTGGTTGATTGGCAGTTTTGTTCGTGCTACGCACTCCAAATCTGACCTAATCAACTGTGCGGGGGCGGGACGACGAACTCCCTTACTTCTCTGAGTTCTGTCCCGCTCCCAAAAATCCTAGCCCACAGACTAGGATTTCACAATATCTAAAAATTAACGAATCTCAGCACCAAGTGCTTCGAGCGACTTACTGATTTTCTCCATGTACTTAGCCACTTCCTCATCCGTCAGGCTGTCCGCAGGATTTTGGAAGGTCAGGTTGTAAGCCATAGACTTCTTACCAGCCTCAATATTGCTGCCAGCATAGACGTCAAAGAGGGTCACTTTGGTCAAGCGTTTGACGCCAGCACCGGCAATGGCATCCAGGACATCCTGATGTTTGACATCACTGCTCAAAAGTAGGGCAATATCACGGCTAACCGCTGGGAATTTGGAGATTTCGGTAAATGGCTGAGCAGGCTGGAGAGCTTCTTCAATCGCATCCAGATTGATTTCAGCCACATAGGTTTCAGGAATACCGTAGTCCTTAGCCGTTTGAGGATGTACCTGCCCGACAAAGCCGATTACCGCCCCATTCAAATGGATTTCAGCAGTACGACCTGGGTGCAAGGCAGCAATCTCACTGGTCGCCACAAAGTCAACTGCCAACTTGTAGTGAGCAAAGATAGCTTCCAAGATACCTTTGGCATGGAAGAAATCAACTGGTACAGCAGGTGTCTGGAAGTCTTTCTCAGCTACCAAACCTGTCAAAACAAGGGCAAACTTGTTGATTTCTTGTGGCAGGTCCTCTTTGGGATTACCAGACTGTTCAAAGATTTTACCGATTTCGTAGAGGGCCAAGTTCTTGTTTTTACGAGCCACGTTGTAGGCTACCGTTTCCAGCATACCAGACACCATGTTCTGACGAAGGGCAGAGCGGTCAACAGTCATTGGCCACATGAGTTCGGTGACTGTGGTTGGACGAGCCGCAAACTCCACAGCCTTTTCAGGCGTTGTCAAGGCATAAGAAATGATTTCTGTCAGTCCTGCACCTTCTGCCAGGCTACGTACTTGGCGACGGATGTTCTGGGTCAGGGTCAATTCCCCTGCTGTTCCGTCCTCTTTTGGAAGAGTGGTCGGCAGATTATTATACCCATAAATACGAGCGATTTCCTCTACCAAGTCTGCTGGGATGCGAATGTCCCAACGACGACGCGGTACTGCGACTGTAAACTGACTTGCATCGCCAGTTGTTTCCATACCTAAACGACGGAAAATGTCTGCGATTTGGGCATAGTCCAGATTGGTCCCGAGCGAGCGGTTGACGTAATCAATAGTCGCTGTGACTGGGACATCCGATGTATCCACGCTGCCCGCAGAAACGATGCCAGACAAGACCTGACCGCCAGCCAGTTCCGCAATCATGGCAGCTGCTGTGTCCATAGCCTCCGTCAAGGTCGCCACGTTGATGCCTTTTTCAAAGCGAGAAGAGGACTCTGAGCGAAGGTTGAGACGACCTGAGGTCTTGCGGATAGACTTGCCGTCAAAGAGGGCAGCTTCTAGCACAACCGTCTTAGAGTTGTTGTCAATCTCTGTGTTAGCACCGCCCATGACACCACCGAGGGCAACCGCCTTGTCCGCAACGGAAATGACGATGTCATCAGCAATCAAGTCACGCTCTTCGCCGTCAAGCGTTACCAAATTCTCACCTTCTTTTGCCTGACGAGCCACGATTTTCTTGCCGTCAAACTTGTCAAAGTCAAAGGCGTGCATTGGCTGACCGAAGTAGAGCAAGATGTAGTTAGTGATGTCCACCACGTTGTTGAGCGGGCGAATACCTGCGTTCATGAGCAGGTTTTGCAACCACTGTGGGCTCGGTGCGATAGTCACATTTTCAATGACACGGGCCGTGTAGGCAGCCACCTTGTCTGACTCAATGGCTACTTCAATCACATCGCTGGCCTTCTTGTCGCTTTCCTCCAAGGTCACAGGCTTAAAGTTGACCTTGCTGTCATAGATAGCCGCCACTTCGTGAGCCACACCACGCATGGAGAGGGCGTCGGCACGGTTTGGCGTGATAGACAGCTCGATAATCTCGTCGTCGAGGTCAAGGTATGAAAAGACTGGCTCACCCACGACTGCATTTTCAGGCAGATGGTAAATTCCGTCCGCATAGACTTTTGGCACCACAGAGTCGGACACGCCGATTTCGCTCAATGAGCAGAGCATACCCAAGGACTCAACTCCGCGGATTTTGCCTTTCTTAATCTTGTAGTTTCCAGCAATACGAGCTCCTGGCAGAGCGACGATCACCTTGATGCCAGGTTTGACATTTGGAGCACCGCAAACGATTTGCGTGATTTCCTCACCGACATTGACCTGACAGATGTTGAGGTGGGTATCAGGAATTGGCTCAGCAGACACAACCTGACCAACAACCAACTTAGAAAGACCTGCGCTCTTTTGCTCAACCCCTTCTACCTCAATCCCTGTTGTTGACATTTTTTCAGACAAGTCATGGCTTGTCGCATCAAAGTCAACGAGTTCTTTTAACCATTTGTAACTTACTAACATATTATCCTTTCTGGTGCAAAGGCCGTTTTAGTAGCCAATCCACATCTATCTTATCACCGACCGCAAATTCATGCTGGCCAAATTTTTCAAATCCATATTTAGAATAGAATTTCTGAGCCTTGTAATTATGTTCCCAAACTCCCAGCCAGACCCAATCACAGCTTGACTGCTCTGCTTTTTCCAAAGCAAAATCAAACAAGACCTTCCCAAGACCGTGGCCCTGAAAAGCTTGCAAGAGATAGATACGCTGGATTTCAAAGGCGTTTTCCAGCTCCTGCTCCGTCTGGGCAGGACCCTGGTTGAGCTTGAGATAACCAGCTATCTGATAATCAACTCTTAGAAAATAGTGCTGGCAGTTGGGATCCGATAACTCCCTAGTCAAGACTTCCAGCGAATAAGCTTCCTCGAAGAAGGTTTCTAATTTTTCAGGGTCATTATCGTGAGCAAAGGTTTCTGCAAAAGTCTGTTTAGCCAGCTCCTGCAAAACGGAAACCTCTTCTAAACGTATAGGATCAATCTGCATCTCATTGCCTCTCATTTCTAACTGGGCTAGGAAAGTCGCTTAATACGATTTCCGTCTACTATTCAGTGTTACGACGGTATTTCAAGCAAAACGATATTTTTTGCTTGAAATACTAGTAAGGTAGCTAGGGAAGTCGCAGAATAGCGATTTCCCTTCACTTACTCGTACGGAGTTACGACGCTCTAAGGGTGAAAACGATATTTTTTCAACATTAGAGCTAGTGAGACGATTAGACAGTTCGCCATAGCGACTGTCGTCTCATAAATAGGTGCTTCAGCACCATTTATGAGTATCGGAGTCCGACGGATTTCAAGCAAAACGATATTTTTTGCTTGAAATCCTAGTAAGGTAGCTAGGGAAGTCGCAGAATAGCGATTCCTGTTCACCTACTCCAGCGGAGTTACGACGTTCTAAGGTTGAAAACGATACTTTTCAACCTTAGAACTAGTGAGGGGAGTAGGTAGACCGCTATAGCGGCTACCGTTTCTCTCAAACAACAATTTACTAACTTTATCAGATTACGACGGATTTCAAGCAAAACGATATCTTTTGCTTGAAATCCTAGTAAGGTAGCTAGGGAAGTCGCAGAATAGCGATTCCCGTCTACTTAAGAGCTGACTTTGTCAGCCTTAAGTAGTGCTACGTTAAAACTGCTCCGAGAATCGTACATCGCCTTGATAGAATCCACGAATATCGTTGATACCGTAGCGGAGCATGGCAATGCGTTCCTGACCAAGACCGAAGGCAAAGCCAGAGTACTTGGTTGAGTCAATGCCGCTCATTTCCAATACTTGTGGGTGGACCATGCCGGCACCGAGGATTTCAATCCAGCCTGTTTTCTTACATACGTTACAGCCGTCACCACCGCACTTGAAGCAAGAAACATCCACCTCAACAGATGGCTCAGTGAATGGGAAGTAAGATGGACGGAGACGAATTTGACGCTCTTCACCAAACATTTTCTTGATAATCATTTCAAGCGTACCTTTGAGATCACCCATGGATACATTTTCACCGACAACCAAGCCTTCAATCTGGTGGAACTGGTGGCTGTGGGTCGCATCGTCCGTATCACGACGGAAAACACGGCCTGGCGAAATCATCTTCAAGGCACCTTTTGAGAAATCATGCTGGTCCATGGTCCGTGCCTGAACAGGCGACGTATGGGTCCGCATAAGGATTTCTTCTGTGATGTAGAAGGTATCTTGCATATCACGTGCTGGGTGGTCTTTTGGCAAATTCATGCGCTCAAAGTTGTAGTAATCTTTTTCCACTTCAAATCCGTCAACGATTTGGAAGCCCATGCCCAAGAAAATATCTTCGATTTCTTCAGAAGTTTGAGTCAAGACATGGCGTTTTCCGACCTTAACCTGACGACCTGGCAAGGTCACATCAATAGTTTCTGACGCTAATTGCTGTTGAATTTTTGCGGCTGCAACCTTCTGAGCGGTTTCTTCAAAGGCAGCCGTCAGCACATCACGTACTTCATTGACCTGCTTACCAACGATTGGTTTCATGTCGTTAGATAGGTCTTTCAAGCCTTTCAACAAGTCAGTCAAGGACCCTTTTTTACCCAAAACCGCAACACGCAGGTCTTGTAGTTCTTTTTCTCCTTGGTGCTGGATTTCTTTTAACTTTTCAAGTGTAGTTTGGCTTAATTCAGCCAACTGTTGTTCAATGTTTGACATAATTCCTCCAATAAAAAAACGCATGACACCACTCGTATCGGAGCGTTGTCACGCGGTACCATCCGTTTTCATCTGCTAGGCAGACCTTAGTTCTATGAACCTGTATTCACAAGTGAAGTGTCGCACGGTGAATAAAGGTTCTAAGTCCTTGCGTGAGTGAATTCGACCAACTTTCACTGATTGAGCTTGCAGTCACGGCTCAACTCCCTGGGCAGTTTCCATAGGTGTACTAGTCTCACAGACTTCTATTCAATTAGTTTTAGTTTAACAAAATATAAGCAATTTAGCAACTAATTTCTTTATTCATTCACTGCAATTTCACCACTATGATAATTAATACTCAAGCCACTCTGCACATTTGGAACGAACACATTGAACTCTAGGCTACCATCTGCTGCTTTTGCCTCTAGATGGCTTCCGACAGGAACAAGGTCTTCACTCTCAGCATACACCAAGGTCACACGATAGCGGACACGCTTATTTTTATCCAAGGCCCGCCGAATCTGACTTTCAAAATAATTCTGCCCAGTTGAAGTTTGGTCATTAGCTTGATTGGACCAAGCTGTTTGAACTGCAATATTCTTAGGATTGCTGGTTGAAGCATCAAAGCCAGACAATCCACCAATCAAAGCATAACCTAGGAGGTGACCACGGTCCACTGCATGGTCATATTCTCCAGTTAAATCATGGACCTGGTGCCAACCCGCAGGTGTCCAAGAAGTCCGACCATTTCCTGTTTCTTCACGGTCCTTATACTGACGTGTAGATTTGGCTAAAAGCGCATTGGCTACTGTTGGAACCGTTTCTCCCTGGACTGTTTTTGTCTTATTATCACCATAAGGAACACTGGCAACCGATGCATCTAAATCCGTTTGATTCCCGTTAATAATAAATGCTCCAGCACCATTCCATTCAATCGAATTCCCCAGTTGCTTTTTTACATCTTCTGTCAATACCGAACTAGCCAGTTCCTGACTAGGTGTGCTCTCACTTGCCTTAGACTGATTGACATAATAGGAATAATCAGCAACCTTACTGCTCTTGTTATCACTTAAAAGATAGCCCCCCGCTACTACAACAATCGTAGCCAATAAGCTGAGCAGACTCATTGCTTGTTTTTTTACATTTTTCTTCGCCATTTTCTCTCCATCAAAAAAGCAGGTCCAGCCTACTTTCCTGTAAATTTACCGATTAGTTCTTGCCACTTAGCTGGTGACAACACCGCAAATACATTGTCTCCATCTCCTATGACACCGTAACCAACCATTAATCCTAAAACAAACACCAAAATAGCAAGCAACAAAACAACTGCTACTAAGATTAAATTTTTACCAACATAGCTAAGATTATCCTTATCCATTTTCATCTTCTCCACTCACACGTTCAATCGTTGCACCTAAAGCAGCTAATTTCTCATGAAAACGATAGTAACCTCGATCTAAGTGCGTTAATTTACCTACAATCGTCTCACCTTCAGCAACCAAACCAGCCAGAATCAAAGCGGCACTTGCTCGTAAATCAGTAGACATAACCTGAGCACCTTGCAGAGCTTGTCCTCCCGTGATGATAGCTGTATCTCGTAAAATTTCCGAATGCAAATCCATCCGACGCATTTCTTCCAAATGCTGGAAACGATTCTCAAATACCGTTTCAATCATGGTAGATTCACCCTTTGCAACTGCCATTAGGGCTGTAAATTGAGCCTGCATATCCGTTGGGAAGCCTGGGTGTGGCAAGGTTTTTACTGTTACAGGTTTAAGCTTATCCACTTGCGAACGAACTCGAATCCCTTCAGCTTCTTCCGTCACCTCAACTCCCATTTCCAACATCTTAGAAATGAGTGGACGGTTGTGCTCCCAGACAGCATCCTTCACCAAGACATCGCCACCAGTCATTGCTGCTGCCACCATAAAGGTACCCGCTTCGATACGATCTTGCACCACTTGGTGTTCTGCGCCAGTCAATTCTTCTACACCAGTAACCGTAATTGTCTCTGTGCCTGCCCCCTTAACTTTGGCCCCCATTTTGTTGAGGAAAATAGCCAAGTCAACAATTTCAGGTTCTCGCGCTGCATTTTCCAATACCGTTGTGCCCTGCGCCAGAGTTGCAGCCATCATCAAATTTTGCGTTGCCCCAACACTTGGGAAATCAAGATAGATATGAGCTCCCTGCAAGTTATCTGCACTCGCTTCAATATAACCAGCTCGTTGTTTAATTTTAGCCCCCATAGCTTGCAAACCTTTTAAGTGCAAATCTATTGGACGACTACCAATTGTACAACCTCCTGGCATAGAAACCTTAGCATAACCATTGCGTGCCAAAATCGGACCAAGAATAACAATAGAGGCGCGCATTTGACTCACATACTTATAAGGAGTTTCGCTACCAAGTTTACCTGTTGCGTCAATATCGATAGTCTTTGTTTCCTCGTCAAATTTCACACGAACTCCCAGACCACGTACAACATTATTCATTGTATAGACATCAGACAAAATAGGAACCTGAGTCAATTTAGTTTGCCCTTGACTTGCTAGAACTGTTGCTGCCAATAAAGGCAGAACGGCATTCTTCGCCCCCTCAATCTCAACCTGTCCTTTCAAACCGTTTTTACTACCTGTAACAATAATTGTATCCATTTCTTATCCTTTTCTTACTTAAATCACATATTTGCAAAAGAGCGTCCCATCATCAACAATTCTAAAAAGAAAGTCGAGACCAAGTACCCCAGTGCTATTGCCAGAAAGAGAATCAGCAAATTGATTTTACGCTGATTGTCCCCCGTCACCTTCAACCACCGTGACCAATCAACTGTTGTAACCAAGAGATGATGAGCCAGATAGATAAACAATATATGACTAAAAAACTGTAAAATTGAAATTACCATGTTTCCATTATACCATGAAATTAAAAAATGGAACTGAACCAAGTTCAATCCCATATAGATTAATGTTTTCCAACACGAATACGATTTATCGCACGTTGGAGGGCGACTGTTGCACGCATCTCCATATCAATATTACGAGCAGTCTGTGCTTCTTCCAATTCACGTTCCGCGCGCAATTTGGCACGTTCCGCACGACTAATATCAATATCCCGTTCCCGCTCAGCGGAATCAGAAATGACCGTAATAATATCCTTGTTGACTTCAATGATTCCACCATTGACCGCAATCCAGTCTACATGGTTTTCATCATCAACACGACGTACTTTCATTTCACCGATTTCCAAAACTGCAATCAGTTCTTCATGTCCAGAATAGACACCCATCTCACCATCAACCGTTTTGACCAAAACAAATGCTGCATGATGGTCATATTTGATACCGTCTGGTGTTACGATTTGTACAGTCATTTGTCCCATAAGCCACCTCTAGAATTTCATTTTAGCAGCTTTAGCGACCACATCCTCAATTGAACCAACATTTCGGAAGGCATCTTCTGGTAGATGGTCGTGTTTGCCGTCCAAGATTTCCTTAAAGCCTTTCACTGTTTCAGCTACTGGCACATAAGAACCTGGCATACCTGTAAATTGCTCCGCAACGTTGAAGTTTTGAGAGAGGAAGAATTGGATACGACGAGCGCGACCAACCAAGGTCTTCTCTTCATCTGACAATTCGTCCATACCGAGAATGGCAATAATATCTTGCAATTCTTGGTAACGTTGAAGAACACGTTTTACTTCCATAGCCACTGTATAGTGCTCTTCACCAACAATTTGTGGAGAAAGCGCACGAGATGATGACGCCAACGGATCCACCGCAGGGTAGATACCAAGCTGAGTCAACTTACGTTCCAAGTTGGTAGTCGAGTCCAAGTGAGCGAAAGCTGTCGCTGGAGCTGGGTCTGTATAGTCATCTGCAGGTACGTAAATAGCCTGAATAGATGTAACAGAACCCTTCTTGGTTGAGGTAATACGCTCCTGCAATTGTCCCATCTCAGTTGCAAGTGTTGGCTGATAACCAACGGCTGATGGCATACGGCCCAAGAGGGCAGACACTTCTGAACCAGCCTGAGTGAAACGGAAGATATTGTCGATGAACAGAAGAACATCCTGCCCTTCCACATCACGGAAGTATTCCGCAATGGTCAAACCAGTAAGAGCAACCCGCATACGGGCTCCTGGTGGCTCATTCATCTGACCAAATACCATGGCCGTTTTTTCAATAACACCTGATTCTTTCATTTCCCAGTAAAGATCGTTCCCTTCACGGGTACGCTCGCCAACTCCGGTAAACACAGAGATACCACCGTGTTCTTGGGCAATATTGTGAATCAATTCTTGGATAAGAACGGTTTTACCAACACCGGCACCACCGAAGAGACCAACCTTACCACCTTTTAGATAAGGTGCTAGGAGGTCGATAACCTTAATCCCTGTTTCCAAAATTTCGCTTGAAGTAGATAATTCGTCAAAAGCTGGCGCTTTCTTATGGATAGGCTCACGTTCAAAATCTGCCGGAAAAGACTCTTCAAGGTCAATGGTATCTCCCAACACATTGAAGACACGACCCAGCGTTTCTTTACCGACTGGAACTGAGATAGGACGACCTGTATCGAGAACTTCCATCCCACGTGTCAATCCATCCGTTGATTCCATGGCAATGGTCCGTACAACGCCATCACCAAGTTCCAAAGCCACTTCAAGCACGACTTTTTGTTTGGAATCATCATTTTTATATACAACGAGTGCGTTGTTAATCTCAGGAAGTTTATCTTCTGCTGCAAACGCAACGTCTACAACTGGTCCGACAACCTGAGTAATTTTGCCTGAACTCATTCTATTTCCTCTATTTCTATTACTCAAGGGCTGAGGCACCAGCTACAATCTCAGTAATTTCCTGAGTAATCGCTGCCTGACGAGCCCTATTGTATTGGATTGTCAAATCGTTAATGACATTCTTAGCATTATCCGTTGCTGTCTGCATGGCTGTCATACCTGCTGCATTTTCAGCAGTTTTGGCATCCAAAATCGCTCCATAAATAGTTGATTCTGCATATTGAGTCAAGAGTTGTTCCAAAATAACCTCACGGTTTGGTTCCAACTCAAAGGTAGCTGTATAACCATCTGCTTCATTGTGGTCCAAATCTTCTACAGGAAGCATCTGTTGTACACGCACCTGACTGGTCAAACTATTGACATGGTGGTTATAACAAACATACAACTCATCAAAGAGTTCATTCTTGTACATCTCAACAGACTTAGAAATGATTTTTTGAACCTCTTCAAAACTTGGGTTGTCTGCTAAACCGCGCAATTCAAAGACAGGATTGATACCACGAGCACGGAAAAAATCTGCTCCCATACTACCAATAGCAATAATCTCATACTCATCTTTCGAGTCATGATCCTGTTCAATCATCCCCATCACAGCCTTCAAAATACTGGAATTATAAGAACCTTTTAGTCCACTGTCAGAGGTAATGACAATATAACCCGATTTTTGAACTGGACGGCGAATCAGCATTGGATTGCTTGTATCTGAAGCCATCAATTCTCCGCGCAAGAGATCCGTTGTAATCTGACGAACCTTACTAGCGTAGATCTGAAAGGATTGCGCTAATTGCTCTGATTTGGCTAATTTAGAAGCCGAAACCATCTGCATGGCACCGGTGATTTGACTGGTTTTCTTAGTTGATGCAATTTTTGACTTGATTTCATTGAGAGAACCTGCCATTATTCACTCCTTTACTTAAAGACAGACTGGTCTTTGAAAGCTTGAATTGCAGCGTTCAACTCATCTGTATCAGGTAGATCTTTGGTTGTACGAATGACATCCAAAAGATTATCATAATGCAAATCAAAATAAGCATACAACTCTTCTTCAAATGCCAAGATATCATCAATCGGCACTGAGTCAAGATAGCCATTTGTCAAAGCATACAAAATCAAAACTTGTTTTTCAACTGGAAGTGGCTTATGCAATGGCTGTTTCAAGACTTCCACAGTTCGACGACCGCGGTTGAGTTTTGCCTGAGTTGCCGCATCCAAATCTGAACCGAACTGCGTAAAGGCCTCTAATTCACGATAAGAAGCTAAGTCGATACGAAGGGTACCTGCAACCTTTTTCATGGCCTTAATCTGTGCAGAACCACCTACACGTGATACAGAAGAACCCGCATCAATGGCTGGACGGATACCAGAGTTGAATAAATCGTCCTTCAAGAAGATTTGTCCATCCGTGATTGAAATCACGTTGGTAGCGATGTAAGCTGAAATATCTCCCGCTTGTGTTTCGATAAATGGTAGAGCTGTAATAGAGCCACCGCCCAATTCATCTGAAACCTTGGCTGAACGCTCTAGCAAACGACTGTGCAAGTAGAATACATCCCCTGGATAGGCTTCACGACCCGGAGGACGACGAAGCAAGAGAGATAATTCACGGTAAGCTACCGCTTGTTTTGACAAATCATCGTAAACAATCAAGACGTGTTTGCCTTCGTACATGAACTCTTCTGCCATTGCAACACCAGCATAAGGAGCCAAGAAAAGCAATGGAGACGGTTGTGAAGCAGATGCAGTTACTACGATTGTGTAATCCAAAGCACCATATTGACGAAGCGTTTCAACCTGAGTACGAACAGTTGACTCTTTCTGACCGATAGCCACATAGATACAAATCATGTCTTGGCCTTTTTGGTTGAGAATAGCATCAATAGCTACAGATGTCTTCCCTGTCTGACGGTCACCGATAATCAATTCACGCTGACCACGACCAATCGGAACCAAAGCGTCAATCGCCTTAAGACCAGTTTGAAGCGGTTCATTAACCGACTTACGTTGCATAACACCTGGTGCTGGATATTCAATCGGACGAGTCTTACTAGTACGAATTTCACCAAGACCATCCACAGGTTGACCAAGTGGGTTGATGACACGACCAATCAAAGCCGAACCAACTGGTACTTCCATAATTTTACCAGTACGACGAACAACTGACCCTTCACGAATATCGGTAAATTGTCCGAGAATGATGATACCAACATCGTTGGTTTCTAAGTTTTGTGCCATACCAATGGTGCCATTTTCAAATACCAAAAGCTCTCCACTCATGGCATTGTCAAGACCTTGCGCACGGGCGATACCGTCACCGATATAGGTTACGACACCAGTCTCTGTGTAGTCAAAGTCAGGCTGAAAGCCTTCAATTTGTTGTTTTAGTAAAGCGCTAATTTCTTGTGCATTAATCAAAAGAACACCACTTTCTATTTCTTAAAGTTTTTTTCTAACGTCCTTCAACTGAGTTCGAACGCTTGCATCGATTACCTTGTGGTTGACAGTAACGATAAATCCGCCAAGTAAACTTGGGTCCAATTCTTCAGAGATGTTATGAACACGTAGGGCAAATCGTTCTTCAACCACTTGACGAAGACGCTCTTTTTGTCCTTCAGTCAAAGGGTAAACAGAAACCACATGGGCTTCAAATTCATTTTTAAATTTACTGATTTGTAATTGGACACGCTCAAGGGTTTCAAGAAGCAAGTCTGCATGACCATCACGAATAACATCTTCAATCAAGTCATTGATTTGCCAGAAACTAGATTGACGTACCGTCCTTACAAAGTCAGCCTTTTCTTCTCTCGATACTGTCGCTGACAGCAAGATTCGATTCAGCTTACTATCATGAATGATGGAAATCAAGTCAGAAATCTGGTCATACATATCCCAAATATCTGCATGATCACTGACTTTTTCAACAAATGATAGAGCATATTTTTGCACGATGGCATTTTCTCTAGCGTTCATCTACTTGTCTCCTAGTTTGTCCAAATAACGGTCAATCAAGTTACTATGAGCTTGTTGGTCCAAATCTTCCAAAATAATTTTGCTTGCAAGATCAACTGCCAATTCAGCAACTTGAACACGCAAGTTTTCTTGTGCTTCACGTTTTTCAGCTTCAATTTCCAATTGAGCTTTTTGCTTCAATCCTTGAATTTCAACATCTGCTTGCTCAAGAATACGTTTTTTCTCTAGTTTTGCACGTTCAACCGCGTCTTGAATAATCTTTTGACTTTCAATACGTCCCTGTACCAACTCATCTTCACGTTGTTGAACAAGGTTCGCTGCTGCTGTTAGTTTTTCTTCTGCAGCATCAATATCGTTCGCAATCTTATTGGCACGTTCTTCAAAAATACCTGTAATTTTATCCCATGCAAAAACACGAATAAGAATAATAAGTATTGCAAATGAGGCTGTTACCAAGATAAAGTTTCCAAGAATGGTACTAGATTGCATTGTAATAGTTGTTGCCATAGTTGTCATTCCCTTTCCTATTCACTCTCACCACTAATTTTTTTATTTAAGTACATAGATACCAACATGATAAATACATATCCCTGCAAGCATGAAATGAATACAGAAAATGCTGTCCAAACAACGTTTAGAGCAAAGGCAATTGGATATGCAAGTGCACTTTGTTGAGATAATTGTAGAAGAAGAGAGACAAGCACTTCACCAGCATAAATGTTACCGTACAGACGAAGAGCAAGCGACACAAGGTTGGTCACTTCTTCCAAAATGTTCATTGGAGCCATAGCCCAGGGTGTCACAAAAGATTTGAGGTACGCCTTGAAACCACGACGACGAATACCTTCAACATGACAAAATACTGTTGCAATTGTTGCCAAACCGAAATCGTAAGCCATATTGGCCGTTGGAGAAGTCCACAAATTATGTCCTTCTGCTGTTTCCAATTTGGTCATCAAACCTAGATTATTGGCAACCAAAAGAAAAGTAAAGACTGTAAAGAAGAACAAGGAATACCGCTTTGCTTCCGCATCGCCAAGATTCCCTTTTGTAAAATTGATGGTCAATTCGTAAACGTACTCCAAAACATTCTGTTTTCCTTTTGGCTTGAGCTCCATCCGACGACTAGCCCAAAAAACAAGTAAGAAAATAATGGAAATGGTAATGACAGAAACCAATACCATGGTCAGGTCAAAGGTTACGGGACCAAGGGTAAGGGTTGGACTTAAATGTTCTTCCAATGGAGGTTCCCCCCTTTTCTATTTCTCTATTTTCTACTATTTCAAGACAAATGTCATAGCCAAAGTTACGAAGAAAGTTCCCTCGATAAAGGCAACACCCAAAAATACACCAGCCATCAATTTACTTTGCATTTCTGGTTGACGTGCAGTCGAACTAAGGTATGAAGCCACCAACAGTCCCTCACCGATACTTACACCAAGACAGGCCAATCCAAGGGCCAATGCGCCTAAACTCATAACGAATTCTCCTTTTAAAATTTAATACCATGTAAGGATACTCCTAAAACATCTGTTTGTCAAGAAAATACCGCCATTGTAAGCGTTTAATTCGTTTTTACAAAATAAAAAGAAAAGACGGTTTCATCTTTTCTTCCTATTTAATAGCTTCATCAATATGGTCTGTTTCTTCAATGAATCGTTTGGCCATATCTTCTCGATTCATCTGATCAGTATCAAGAGTGATTGCATGGTCAGAAACCAGATCTGTATCTGCGAAAAACTCTATATGGTTTGATAGGTTGTACAGACGTACAGGGGCTTCCCCACCAAACTCTCCATCTAGATTGAGCAGTAGACGGTTATCTGGGTTCAGATTTTCGATGGATAGGCTCTTGGTTTTTATGTATTCAACTAGATCACTATCAATGTGTTTGCCACCGTCTAAGACTTGACGAATCAGATGCAGAATTTCAAATAAATTCCCTGTTTTAACCATCAATAAGGTAAAATTACCATCATCTAACTTAGCATCTGGAACAATCTGTTCAAAACCTCCAATTGAATTGGTTAAGGCAACAAAAATCATTGAAACCGAGCCTTCGAATACTCCCTCATCATGCTCTACACGAACAGGTGTAAATTGTACTTGTGGCAGGAGTTCCGCTCCTTTTACCACATAGGCCAAATAGCCAAACATGGTCTTAAGTTGACTTGGAACACTGTAGGTCAATTCCGTAAGTGTACCTGCCGCAGCAATGTTGATAAAATAATGTTCTTGAGAAAAACCATTTTTTTGATTTTTGGCTAAACCAATATCCATTAAAATGGTCTGCTGCTTACCAATAACCTTAGCTGCTTCTACAGGATTTCCCCTGGGCACTTTTAATGCACGCGCATAGTCATTGGTGGTGCCAGTCGGTATGATGGCCATCTGCGGACGTTTTTCAAGCGGAGCAATTCCATTGACGACTTCATTAATCGTTCCATCTCCACCAGCCGCAATAATCAAGTCAAAGCCCGCAAGTGCCGCACGTGTAGCCTCATTTTTTGCAGAGTCTTTCTCAGCAGTTGTTTGGAAAGCTGAAGTTTCATAACCGTAACCTTCCAAAATGTCCAATACTTCGGCCACATTTTTCTTCATGATTTCTTGACCTGAGGTCGGATTATATATTAGTCTAGCACGTTTTCTTTCTTCCATCGTTTTACCTTTACAAGCTCTCCAACCAAGCCTCATCTTTTATTTCGATACCTAGTTCCTGTGCTTTGGTCAATTTACTACCTGCATCTGTTCCAGCAACCACAAGATTAGTTTTTTTAGAAACTGATCCTGCTACATTTGCCCCTAAAGCTTCTAATTTGGCCTTGGCTTCGTTTCGTTTCATTCGCTCCAATTTACCAGTCAGTACAACTGTCATACCCGATAGCGCAGCATTTTCATCTACTACTTGTCCGAGATAGGTCAAGTTTACCTTAGCTTCCTTAAGTTCAGCTAAAAGTTGCTGCGCACCCTCACTAGCAAAAAAAGTTGTCAAGGACTTAGCAATAACCTGACCAAGACCTTCTAGCGAAGCAATTGCTTCTTGTTCAGCAAATGCTAAGGTTTCTAAATCGCCAAATTTTTCTACTAAAATCTTACTTGCCTTACTGCCGACATGGCGAATACCTAGACCAAACAGGAGGCGTTCTGCTGAGTTGCTCTTAGAAGTTTGAATGGCTTGATAGAGCTTGTCAGCTGATTTTTCTTTGAAACCTTCCAAAGTCAATAGGTCATCAACAGTTAATTTATAAATATCAGCAACATCGTGTACCAAGCCTGCTCCAAAGAGTTTTTCAACGATTGAACTACCCAGTCCCGCAATGTTCATGGCGTCTCGACTTGCAAAATGTTCCAACTTACTCATCAGCTGGCTAGGACAAATAGGGTTGATACAGCGGAGGGCAACTTCATCCTCATAGTGTTGTAGGTCGCTCTGACAAGACGGACAATGACTAGGAATGGGCATGATTTCTTGCTCTTTTCGATATTTATCCACCACTTTCAGAACTGCTGGAATAATATCTCCCGCCTTATAAACAATGACCGTATCGCCAATACGAATATCTTTTTCGGCGATATAGTCTACGTTGTGCAAAGTCGCTCGACTGACAGTCGTTCCTGCCAGTTGAACAGGACTAAGGTTGGCAGTTGGTGTCACAACACCTGTCCGGCCAACAGTCCAATCAACCGACAAGATTTCTGCTTCTTTTTCCTCAGCTGGAAACTTGTAAGCTACTGCCCATCGTGGCGCTTTTACTGTAAATCCTAGTTCTTCTTGTATAGCTAAATCATTTACCTTGATGACAACACCATCTATCTCATAGGGGAGATTATCTCTACGCTCTGCTATTTTTTCAATAAAATCCCACGTGTCATCAATCGACTCCGCCAAGCAATATTCGTGGTTGGTCACAAATCCCAGAGCATCTAACTTGCGAAGCACATCGGACTGACTAGTCGCTTCAGATGGACTAGCCTCTTGGTAAAGGAAGGTTGCAAGTCCACGCTGGGCCACGACACCTGTGTCTAATTGGCGAAGAGTTCCTGCCGCTGCGTTACGCGGATTAGCAAATTCAGCTTCACCAGCTTCCTGACGCTGTTTGTTAACACGGTCAAAGGAAGCCTTTGGCATATAACACTCACCTCGGACAGTGATGTCCACAGCTTCGGGTAGGGTCAAAGGAATATCAGCCACTCGTTTGAGATTTTCTGTGATATTTTCACCGACACTACCGTCACCACGTGTAGCACCCACGACTAAATTACCCGCTTCATAGGTCAGGGAAATAGATAGACCATCAATCTTCAATTCACAGATATAAGTTGCTTGAGGAAATTCCTTGCGAACTCGCTGGTCAAAAGCTTCTAATTCTTCACGAGAAAAGGCATCCTGCAAACTAAAAAGAGGATAAATATGACTATATTTTTCAAATCCATCTAGCACCTTTCCCCCAACCCGATGGGTAGGACTATCTGGTAAAATCAGTTCTGGATGAGCTGTTTCCAGTTCTACTAATTCACGATAAAGCGTATCATATTCTGCATCTGACACGCTAGGTTTGTCCAATTGATAATACTCTTTAGCGTATTGATTGAGCACGCTAACTAATTCTGATATTCTTGTTTTCATAAGAATATTATATCATGATTTGAGGGTGCGAACTATATTTGCGCTTCAATAAAAACAGATTCCTTTAGATAATTTTTAGTAAAAAATGTATAATGTGTATATAAAATTTTTGGAGGTGCCTTATGGCTGTAACCTATAAACGACAAGATGATTTAGAAAAGATGCTGGAAGAATTTGCTTCATTTGAAAAACTGGAAGAAATTGAGTATCCTGACCCAAAATCAAAAGAAAATTCCGAGAAAAACAACTTGAATCAGGATAGAAAATAATATGTTCGGTCTTGATCAATTACCTACCTCCGTCCTACAGGCGGGGGCTATTTTCCTGTCTATCATGATTGAAGCCTTGCCCTTTGTGTTGATTGGAGCATTGATTTCTGGCTTTATTGATGTGTTTATCACCCCTGAAAAAGTCCATAAACTCCTTCCCAAGAACAAGTTTCTTGCCATTCTATTTGGAACCTTTATCGGCTTCATTTTTCCGTCTTGCGAATGTGGTATTGTCCCTATTGTCAATCGGCTATTAGAGAAAAAAGTACCTAGTTATACTGCTGTCCCCTTTTTAGTAACGGCTCCTGTGATTAATCCCATCGTCCTTTTTGCAACCTTTACTGCTTTTGGCAATTCCCTACTTTTCGCCTTCTATAGAGCCCTAGGAGCTATCATTGTATCCCTAGTATTGGGAATCATTCTTGGTTTTTTCGTAAAAGGACCTATTCTTAAAGGAAGCAAGTTTGACCAGCACCAGCATGATTATTCAGATAAAACCAGCTGGCAAAAAGTTGGCTTCGCACTTATTCATGCCATCGATGAATTTTTTGATACGGGACGTTACCTAGTCTTTGGTTGTCTCTTTGCCAGTCTCGTACAAGTCTATATTCCAACTGCTGTCCTGACTACCATCGGTCACAGTCCATTAACAGCTATTTTACTGATGATGTTGCTGGCCTTTCTTCTTTCCCTATGTTCTGAAGCCGATGCCTTTATTGGTGCATCACTACTATCCAGCTTCGGATTCGCCCCAGTAATGGCTTTCTTAGTTATCGGACCCATGGTGGATGTTAAAAACTTGCTCATGATGAAACATTATTTCAAGGGGAAATTTATAGTCGGTTTTATCATTACTATCACTCTCGTTATTTTGGGATATAGTCTGATACTTGGAGGTGTAGTATGATTCGTTTTTTAATTCTTGCAGGCTATTTTGAGATGACCATGTATCTTTATGTCTCTGGAAAATTAGACCAATACATCAATCTGCACTATAGCTATCTAGCCTATCTATCCATGATTTTATCTTTCATACTTGCCATCGTACAATTGTATGTCTGGGTAAAAGAAATTCGAGTACATAGCCATTTAAAAAGCAAAATTGCCAAACTATCAAGCATTGGACTATTGCTCATTCCTCTTGCTATAGCCTGGCTCTTTCCTACGGTAAGCCTGGATTCAACAACTGTTGCTGCCAAGGGCTATCATTTCCCACTAGCAGCAGAAAACGATGCTGATACACAAAACCAAGAAGGGACGACTGTTCAGTATCTCAAGCCTGATACTTCTATTTATTTTACGAAATCTGCCTATCAAAACCAGATGCGTGAAATTGCTGATAGATACTTGGCTGAAGAAACCATTGTCGTTACTAATGAAAACTATATGGAAGTGATGGAAGCAATCTACGACTATCCTACGGAATTTTCAGGAAAAATGATTGAAATGATTGGATTTGTCTACAATGACCCTGACAATAGCCAGCAATTTTTCCTTTTCCGCTTTGGTATTATTCACTGCATCGCTGATTCTGGGGTATATGGCTTACTCTCTACGGGTGCTACCACAGAATTTCCTAACAATACTTGGGTAAAAGCCAAAGGAACAATCAAGGTTTCCTACCACACATCGTTGAAACAAAATCTACCAACACTTGAATTACAATCGATGGTTCAGATTGAACAGCCAGATTCCCCGTACGTTTACCGTGTTTTCTAATAATTCCAATTCAAAAAGTGAATTTTCTGACAATTTATGCTATAATAGTGTCTATACTCAACAGATAGGAATGAAATTATGTCATCACATGTATTGTTTACAATTTTTGGTGCTAGTGGCGACCTTGCCAAACGCAAACTTTACCCATCTTTATTCCGCCTCTATAAGGCTGGACACATCAAAGAAAACTTTGCAGTCATTGGTACAGCTCGCAGACCCTGGACCAAGGAATTTTTTGAGCAAACCGTCATTGAATCACTAGGTGATCTGCCTGACACACCACGTCAAGCTCATGAATTTGCTAGTCATTTCTACTACCAAAGCCACGATGTCAATGACACGGAACATTATGTAGCTCTTCGTAAATTGCAGGACGACTTGTGTGAAAAATACGATACCCAGCACAACAAGGTCTTCTTCCTCTCTATGGCACCTGAATTTTTCGGAACCATTGCCAAACATCTCAAATCTGAACAAATCGTTGATGGACAAGGTTTTGAACGCTTGATTATTGAAAAACCTTTCGGAACTAGCCTTGCAACTGCAAGCAAACTCAATGATGAATTGGCAGCAGCCTTCAATGAAGACCAAATCTACCGTATCGACCATTACCTAGGCAAGGAAATGGTGCAAAATATCTTTGCGGTTCGCTTTGCCAATATCATTTTTGAACATATTTGGAACCGCGATTACATTGATAACGTCCAAATTACATTTGCTGAAGCGATTGGTGTTGAGGATCGTGGGGGCTACTACGATCATTCTGGCGCCTTAAAAGACATGGTGCAAAACCATGCCCTTCAAGTTCTTTCACTTCTAGCAATGGATAAGCCAGCCAGCTTCAAGGAGGAAGATGTCCGCGCCGAAAAGATCAAGGTCTTCCAACACCTTCGTCAACCTTCTGATGAGGACCTCAAACGCAACTTCATCCGTGGTCAATATGTAGCAGGTTCCATCGACGGAAAAGACTACATTAGCTACTTGGATGAACCAAATATTGCCGAAGGTTCTCAGACAGAAACCTTTGCAGGAGGTGTCTTCTTCGTTGATACTGACCGTTTCCGTGATGTCCCTTTCTTCTTCCGTACAGGTAAACGCCTGACAGAAAAGGGCACACGCGTGACCATCACCTTCAAGCATGCGGAAGATATTTTTGGTCAACCTTCTGAGGCCAATGTCTTGACCATCTTCATCCAACCAACTGAAGGCTTCATGCTCTCTATCAACGGTAAGGAAGTTGGTTCTCACTTTGCACTTACTCCTGCCAAACTCAACTTCCGTCACAATGCAACTGCTCTTGGAAATTCACCTGAAGCCTACGAAAAACTATTTTACGATGTCCTAAATGGTGATTCTACTAACTTTAGCCATTGGGAAGAAGTGAAAGCAAGCTGGAGCTTGATTGACCGCATTGTTGATTTGTGGGCAAGCAACCAAGTCCCACTCCACACCTATCCAGCTGGAACTATGGGACCTGAGGCTGCCTTTGATTTGCTAGAAAGCTACGGTTGCAAGTGGGTCTGGACACCGGATGTGTGGTATCGTGAACGTGGTTTGTTGAAATAAAAATATGAAAACTGGAGCAATCCAGTTTTTTTCGGAGATAGTTATGACTGAAATAAACACCATTCTCACCCAACTTGAAGCAGCCAGCCATGCTGGCACCCTCAAGCGTTATGAAAAAATTGGCGAAACTAAGCCCTACTACGGCGTTCCGAGGGGAGCTATTTCTGGTATCGCCAAGGCCTATAAAAATCGACTGGACTTGTTTGCTCCACTTTGGCAAACAGGTATCCTTGAAGCACAATATTTAGCTATTCAAATTGCCAAAACAAAACCTGACCAGCTGACTTCTACTGCTTTAGAAACTTGCCTCAATGAACAAGTTTCGGTCAACGTCCTAGATAAGCTGGCTTCCATTATTCTTAGCAAACGTAAGGATAGCAAAGACTGGGAGGAATACTTACTCATCCAAGACCAAGCTATTTTTCAGCGACTTGGTTGGTTCCTTCGTGCCAAATACTTTGCTGGAAAAACAGCAACAAATCAAGAAATTGAAGAAACTCTAGACCATATTCGTCAGCATTTACAAACCGCAGACCCACTTGTCCAATGGACCATGAACCAATGCTTGGTGGAGATTGCCGTTGCTTACCCCGACTATCTAAAACAAGGCCTTGCAATCGGTCAGGAATTGGCAGTCTATGCGGACATGAAAGTACCAAAAGGCTGTACTTCTGCTTATGCACCAGACTGGATTGAGGCATTGTTGAAGAGGAAATGAGATGCAACATAAAGGAACTCAGGTATTAGAAACAGATCGTCTAGTTTTACGCCCCTTTCAAGCAGCAGATGTTGAGTCAGTTTTCCAAAACTGGACTTCAGATGAAAAGGTCACCATTTATCTGACCTGGCCAACTCATCAAAGGCTGCAAGATACAGAAGACTATATCCAGTTCTGTATCCAGTCTTATTCACAGGAAAAAACGTACAGGTGGGCTATTGAACTCAAAGAAAGTCAGCAAGCAATTGGCGATATTTCCGTGGTCAGCCTAGACGAACGAGTACAGGCTGCTGAATTGGGCTGGGTGTTGGGCAGCCAGTGGTGGGGCTACAGTTATATGCCCGAAGCCCTTGAAGCAGTCATTCACTTTCTGCTGGAAGAAGTTGGTTGTTTACGGATTACGGCTGTCCACGATAGTGAAAATCGCCCTTCTGGTCGTGTCATGGAGAAAGTTGGCATGACCTATGAAGGTACCCTTCGACAAGCTGCTCGAAATAATCGTGGTATTGTGGATATTGCCATTTACTCACTGCTACATACAGATAGAAAAAGTCGCTAGTTCTTGTTGAACTAACGACTTTTTTTCTAACAACTTTCTTATAGGATACTCCGCATTACTCTTTTCTATCTATTTCCAACTCAATCAGTTGGTCAGTATAATACGGATTGGTTAAGATTTCAGGTTTATCACCTATAAATGCTTGGGCGGCTTCTGTATCACCTTGCAATTGCCACATAAACCATGCCATTGTATAGCCATCTGGTTTGTACAACACTTCACCATGTGGCGTATTTTTACGCCTCATAGCAAGTTTATTGCTTGGGATATCATTGGCGATGTCAACCAATTGGTCTCCTGTAACAACCCAATCATCTCCTCCACCCTGACCAGATATGAGCATTATCGGAATAGTAATCTTTGTCGCATCGTAATCCCAAAATAGATTATGAGCTAACTCTTTATTGGTAGGAGAAAGTGCCACCGCAGTCTTGTAAATATCTTTATGCTGTGTGTCGGTGATAGCATTGATAACCCCAACACCACCTTGCGAATGCCCTACGATGCCGACATTTTCAAAATCAACTTTTTGATAAAATAGACTTTCCTTATCAGCAACTTCTTGATTGGCATTCATTCTCTCTAAATAACGAATACTCATTTCAGCTCCAAAGGCATTCCAGGAGTGAGGCTCTTCCGTTCCGATGACAATAAATCCCCAGGAAGCATAATGTTCAGCAATAGCTGGAAATTTAGAAAGTGGAACACCAGTTCCATTGGCAATCACAATAACAGGGTATTGCTTGTCACTTGTCTCCAATTCTTTTGGATAGAAAATCAGGAATTTTCCAAAATTTAAGAGCGTTCCTTCTTCTTTTTTGGCAACTTCATAGCTTCCATTTGCCATATACTTCTGTTCAATCTCTCCACCCATTTCCGTTTTTTCTTGGAAATTTCTTGGATTTACTGATTGGTGCGAAAGAAAATTAAGGGTAATAATCATTAACGAAATGATACAAAAAATGATGATACCTAAAATTGTGAATACTTTCTTCATTATTTCTCCTTAAATCCAACCTAACTGTTGAATGATGAATGCCAATCAATTCAACACTCACTACTAAAACTTAATCCACCGGCAGATACTTGGCCAAATAGTCTTCCACTAAGGTCATATAGGCTTGGTTTGCAGCATCGTCATTTTGCAGACCATGTCCAGAATGTTCAGCAGTAAGGAACTGGTAGTCAACACCTTTTTCTTTCAAGGCTTTTTCTAGTCGAAGGGCTGCGGCGTAAGGCTGCACCTTATCATGTTTTCCGTAGATGACCACACTTGGCACAGATTCTTCCGTCACCCAGTGGACTGCTGAAATTTCATTGACAATAGCCTTGTAACTCCCGTCAACAATCATTTCTTTGGTCACCTCCTGTCCTGACATAGCACTGACAAGACCTGCGGCAACTTCATGATTGGTATCCGCCCCATAAATGCCCCAATCTTCCATGTAAAAGCTAGAAGGGCCAACGCCACCGAAGGTCAAAACCACAGGAACAGGAGCTTCTTTGGCATCTCGATAAGCGTAAATCATAGCTAGAGCATGACCCGCTGATCCACCTGAAATAGCCATTTTGTCAATTGTATAGCCTTCATTTTTAGCCGCCTCAATCACATGAGGAATGCTGTCTTTGATTTCCTGAGCTTGAGAAGTAACACTTGCTCCATTCTCATCTGTCCACAAGGTATAGTTGATACCAGCTGCTACATAGCCCTTAGAAGCCAGCCATTGCAACATCTGCTGGTCATCCTTTTTATCACCGCTTGTAAACCCACCCGCATGCAGATAGACAACAAGTCCGTAGGTCTGTTTACTAGTGTTCGCAGGCAGATAGAGGTCAAACTTTTGGGCATCTTCCTCTCCATAGGACAGATCCGTCACCGTTCTTCCTACCTGCTCCGACCATTCAACAGTGTACTTCTTGGCCCAAGCTGGCTTAATCAACCCTTTAGAAGCTACACCAGCAAGGACAGCCAAGAAAAATACTAAAATTCCTAAGCCCACAAATCTTCTCCTTCTCATAGAAAATTACCTCCCCAGATTGTTCCACCCAATAGCAGATTGAGGAAAATCCGTACCAACAGGCGACCAACTAACAGTCCAACAATCGCTATAATCCCTAACACCAACCAACGTTTTAAAGTCATGATTACTCCTTGACATTTCCTTCATTTTCAATTAAGATGTAACAAGTGTAACATTTGTTAATTCCCATGTCAATGTCAAAGGCAAACCATGTAACAAAAGGAGGAAGTTTGTAACATGACTGCACAAGATTATATCCAAGAAGCCCTTTTGCAACTTATTCAGCAAAAGGCTTATGATAAGATTACCATTACCGATATTGCCAATCGAGCAGGAGTGACCCGCATCAGCTTTTATCGGAATTTTGATAGTAAGGACGCTATTTTAAAACAGGCCTTGGAAAGAGCTTATTCTGCCTACAAAAAAGAATATGGTAACGACCTGTCCTTCCCTTCACTCTTTTCCTTTTTCCAGCAGAACAAGACCTTGATTGACTGCCTCTACAAGAGTGAAAAGGAAATCTTCATCGCCCAACTCCTAACAGACAGGCAAAGTCTGGCCCAATTACCTACGGAACTAGCCTATTCCTACGCCTTTGTGGGCTATTCAATCCTGGGTGCCTGCACCGCTTGGTACCAGCGTGGCATGGTGGACACCGCAGAAGAAATTACAAGAATTATGAATCAGCAAAAAAGTAGCTAACTTCGCAGTTGGCTACTTTTTCTATTCTATATCAATCCTTCCAAGAGCCCACGCATGAACTCTTCGGATTTGAATTCTCCGATGTCATCAATTTTCTCACCGAAACCAATCAGTTTCACAGGAATATCCAGTTCCTGACGGATAGCAAGGACAACACCACCTTTTGCAGTACCATCTAGCTTGGTCAAGACCAGGCCTGTCAAGGGGGTAATTTTTGCAAATTCCTTGGCTTGACTAAGGGCATTTTGACCTGTGGAGGCATCCAGTGCTAAGAGGGTTTCATGCGGTGCATCAGGTAGAGTCCGTTTGATAATGCGACCAATTTTTTCCAGCTCTGCCATGAGGTTTTCTTTATTTTGCAAGCGACCTGCTGTGTCAATCATGAGAATATCCACACCTTCTGCCACGGCACGTTTTACCCCATCAAAGACCACACTAGCTGGGTCTGACTTTTCTGGACCTGTGACCACTGGCACATCGACACGGCGACCCCACTCGACCAGCTGGGCTACCGCACCCGCACGGAAGGTGTCCGCTGCGACCAACATGACCTTCTTGCCAGCCTGCTTGTACTTGTAGGCCAACTTTCCGATTGATGTCGTCTTCCCAACGCCGTTGACACCGACAAAGAGCATGACCGTCAAATCATCTTGGAAATTGAGCTGCTCGCTGAACTGGCCGTCTTTTTCGTAAATATCCACCAATTTTTCGATGATAACCCGACGGAGTTCATCTGTCTTCTTAGCTTTCTGTAGCTTGGCTTCATAGCGGAGCTCCTCTGTCAGAGTAGAAGCAACTTGCACACCTACGTCTGACAAAATCAGCATTTCTTCCAACTCTTCGAAAAATTCTTCATCAACCGAACGGAAATTGGCAAAGAATTCATTGAGCCTTGCCCCAAATCCTGTACGAGTTTTTTTCAAGGTTCGCTGGTACTTGTCCTGCTCACTTTCTTGCTCTACTGGAGCAACTTCCTCAACAGGCTCTTCCTTGACCTTGGTTTGAATAGCAGGGTCAAAGCCTTGTTCCTGCGCTTCCTTCACTCGAGCCGCAGCAGCTTCTTTGGCTGCATAATACTGGGCCATCATGTCTAAGGTCCGTTGCTTCTGTGCTTCCTGCTCGGCAGTCAATTCAGACTCTACTACTTCAGACTGGATCTCTTCCATTTCTTGACTAGCTGACTCAACTTCAGTAGTTACAGTATCTTCGCTAGAAGCCGACTGCTCCCTTTCCACTTCTTCAACAAGAGCGACTTGCTCCTCTTGTTTTTCTTGTCCAAATAATCGATCAAATAATCCCATACTAGTCCTCATTCAATACATAGTGCTCGATGGCCCAAGCAATGCCATCTTCATCATTGGTTTTTGGCAGGACAAGGTTGGCTGCAGACTTGATTTCATCAGTCGCATTAGCCATGGCAACACCCAGACCAGCCCATTCAATCATGGAAAGGTCATTTCCTTCATCGCCACAGGCCATAACTTCTGACTGGTCAATTCCCAGATGACCAATCAACTTGGCCAAACCATTTGCCTTGTGGACACCTTTTGGACTCCATTCGAGCAGAATATCACGCGATTTGAAAATCTCGAAGCGCTCGTGAAGTTCTGCAGGAATTTTTGGAATTTGTCCATCCAAAAAGTCTGCTGCCACAGCTGAGACTGCCTTATTGTAGACAAAATCTTCTGGCATTTCCTCATCACTTGCCACAATTTTATTAAGCAATGGATTACAAGTTAGATAAAGTGATTCATGGGCTGATGGTAGAGAATAGACATCGCCACCATAAAGAACATCCAGAGGCAGGTCCAAATCATTTGTCACACGACGGATGGTGCGCACATCTTCAATAGTGAAGCCAACCTTATCCAAAACCCGACCTGTATTTTCCTGGACTAGACCACCGTTAAATGTAATCGAATATTGATTCTCCCCTAGCAGATCTAGTTCTTCTAGAAAAGTACCGATAGCTTGTAAAGGACGCCCTGTTGTCAGAACTACATAAACTCCACGCTCACGCGCTGCCTGCAAGGCCTTTTTATTAGCTTCTGAAATCCGTTTGTCCGATGTCAGAAGTGTTCCATCTAAATCCAACGCAATCAACTTAATTGCCATTTACTTCCTCCTCTAAATAGGCTAATACTGCTCCATCATTGCAATGACCAATCATCAAATCTGCCCGAGCTTTCACTTCCTCTCTTGCATTTTCTGTCGCAAGAGCCAGACCTGCAAAGTCAAACATATCTAAATCATTTTGATTATCACCAAATGCCACTACATCCTGACGGGCAATTCCAAAATGAGCACAGAGATGGCTCAATCCAACTGATTTATTTGAACCATTTGGAATTATATCAATATTGTCAAAACCAGTTGTCATGGCCGTTACACCTTCAAATGTATCATTTAACCATCGTCTGGCATCGTCCATTTCCTCAGGAGAAAATTTGGCATTGATTTTTATAATCTCTTCTCCAACTTCTTCAAATGTGTCTACCAATCGAAAATGTGCGTAATAATTCGTCATCGCTTCTAAAAACTGAGGCTCAGCATTTTTTAATAAATAAAAGTTTTCGAGGCCAGACAGCACCATGGACCGACTGCTACCAAAGGGACCTGCATCAATACCCGCGATAATCGGCAGATAGATTTCAGGACTAATTGGATCATCCATAAAGATAGTCTGCCCCTGATATTCAACGATTGAACCATTTTCTGCTACAAAACCGATTTCATCTACAAAATCTTCAAAAACAAGTTTCAGGCTTTGCATAGATCGCCCACTTGCTGCCACAAATAAATAACCTTTTTCTTTAAACTGATTCAGTATACGACGAAACCGGTCCTTATCAAAACTATGGTCTTCTCGTAAAAAAGTACCATCCATATCACTGGCGTAAATTTTGTTAATCATAATTTCTCCACATCTTTCAGCTTAACGGAAACAATCTTGGACACGCCAGATTCCTGCATGGTCACCCCATACATGGCATCCGCTGCCGCCATGGTCCCTTTACGGTGGGTCACGACGATAAACTGACTCTCCTTATCAAAACGGTTGAGGTAGTCACCAAAACGTTTGACATTTGCCTCATCCAAGGCTGCCTCCACCTCATCGAGAATTACAAAAGGAATGGTCTTAACACGGATAATGGAAAATAGCAGAGCGAGGGCCGAAAGGGCTTTTTCGCCACCTGACATAAGATTGAGAGATTGAATTTTCTTACCCGGAGGTTGAACTGAAATCTCCACACCCGCAGTCAATAGGTCACCTTCTGTCAAAATCAAATCCGCTGAACCACCGCCAAACATTTGTTTGAATGTCTGCTTAAAGCTTTCGCGAATAGCTTCAAAAGTAACCTTGAAGCGCTCTTTGACTTCATCATCCATCTCGTGGATAGTATCTAGTAGTAAATCACGCGCCGACAAAATATCTGTCCGTTGCTCATTGAGGAAGGTAAGGCGATTATTGACCTCGTCATACTGCTCAATAGCATCCAAATTGACTGGACCCAAAGCACGAATAGCTCTTTCTAGGTCTTTGAGGCTTTGTTCAGCAACTGCAAGATTCTCAACTTCCTTGGCCTGAGACTGGGCAGCTTCAAAACTCAATTTAAAATGCTCGGTCAAATTACCAAGTAAAGTCCGTAATTTATCGCCCGCTTGCTCACAATCCGCCTCTAACTTAGCCTGCTTACGAATCAAGTCATCATTCTTAGTCCGAGCTTGTTGCAATCTTTCTTCCAAGTCTTCAAACTGCCCATCAATATCTTCCAATTCAAACTTTAAGCGAATTAAAATCTGATTGGTCTGGTTTTGCTTATCAGATGCCGCCTGCAATTGTTCTTCAAGAATCTCAATACTAGTATCTTCAAGAGCTTCTAGCTTCTGGTCAATCATATCCTCTAAAAGAGAAATTTCCTTATCTGCAACCACTTTTTCTTCTTGCAAGCGTCTCAGATCTGTCTGTTCAAAACGAAGTTGGCTAGTTAGTTCAGCCTGTTCCAAAGTTAGTTGACCCTTCTGAGTCTGTAGTTTCTGCAAGCTTTCTTGAATACTATCGCGATTATCACGGACTTGATTGATTTGTTGATCCAAGGCTAGTTTTTTCTCATTCAAGGCTTGGACATTTACTTCTTCCTTAGCAGCAGCCTCTTCTAGCTCAGTCAAAATGGTCGGACTAACCTGACTCATTTGCAGGTCATACTGGGCTGATAGCTGAGCCAGTCTATTTTCTGCCTGTTCCTGATGAATCCTTGCGCTCTGCTGGTTCAATCTAGCTTCTTCCCCCTCCGCCTTAATCGTTTCCAAGGCTTCTCTGGTCTGGTCTAAGCTAGTTTTCTTAGCTGCAACCAAGCTTTCTTGCTCCTGCAACTGGTTAGACAGCTCTGCTATTTCTCCTAAAAGAGCATCGAGTTCTGGTTTGATAAAGGTCGTGCTGTTATTTCGATTGCTACCACCAGCAAAGGCTCCACCAGGACGGATTTCCGCTCCATCCATGGTTACCATACGCACTTGAAACTTGGTTACCCGCGCTGCCTGATTGGCATGGTCAATGGTATCAAAAATTGCGATAGTGCCTAGCAAATTTTGGAAAATCGCATCTAAATTTGGCTGATAAGTCACCAAATCACTTGCAAGCCCCAAAAATCCATCGGAAGATTCTAGTAAAGAGATTTGCTGTCCAGAAAGCTGACGTGGCTTGATAGTTGTCAGAGGTAAGAAGGTTGCCCGCCCTTGCCGTTTTTCTTTCAAAAATGCGATAGCTCGTTTAGCAGTCGCTTCATCTTCAACGATGACGTTTTGACTTGCTCCGCCCAGAGCAATTTCCAGGGCTGTCTGGTAGCGAGTATCGAAGGTCAGTTGTTCACTGACTGCTCCAATAATTCCTCCTAAGCTTGGTGCCGCCTGTAAGACAGCCTTAACCCCCGCGTAGAAATTGGAGTGATTTTTCAAGATAGCTTCTAAACTAGATTGGCGAGCCTGTTTGCCTTTCAACTGATCCAGCAAATCAAACAAGCGACCTTGCTCAGCTTGATAAGCAGTCTGGGCTTGATCCAATTCTGTTTTTTGGGTCTGATAGCTCTCAAGTAACTGGCGTAAAACCTGATCAGCTTCTTCTAAACTTTTCCGACTCTTATCAAGTACTTCTTGAGCTGTTTGTTTTTCCGTCTGCAAGCGTGCCAAGTCTTCAGATTTACTCTCAGAAAGACTGATTTGATTGGCAATATCCTGCTGAATCTTGGTCAGACGGTTTGAAGCATCTGCCTCTTCCTGCATCAGAGCAACATACTGTTCCCGCAGATGATCTAAAACCTGATCAGGATCTTCTGAAAAGTAGGAAATTTCTTTGTCTACCACAGCAATATCTTCTTTCAAGCTAGACAAGGAACTATCTAATTGCGCAAGTGTTTCTTGCTTTTGCTCAATCTGTTCTGCCAACTGCTCTCGTCTAGTCAACAAGTTTTCCAAACGCGCCTGCGCTTCTTGACGACTTGATTCGTTTTGACTAGATTCCAGTTTATGGACCTCAATTTTTCGCTCCAAATCACTGATTAACTTGGTCAAATCCAGCAGAACTGCCTGTTCACGCTCCAATTGTTCTGACAGGCGGTGGCGCTTCTCTTTCAAGTTCTGATTTTCTTGCTCCAGCTCAGAACGTTGTTTGTAGTAGCTAGTCAATTCAGTTTTGACAGACTCTAGTTCGGCTTCTTTTTCCGATAACTTTTCCTTACCAAGCGACAACTGAGCCACCAAAACATCTAAGTATAATTCCTTACGTTGACCATCTAATTCTAGAAATTTCTTAGCAGTTTGTGCCTGTTTCTCCAATGGCTTGACCTGATTATCCAGTTCATAGATAATATCATCCAAGCGGTCCAAATTCCCTTGAGCCTGAGCCAGCTTACTTTCTGTTTCTTTCTTACGAGTCTTGTATTTTAAGACCCCTGCCGCCTCTTCAAAAATTGCACGGCGTTCCTCAGGTTTGGAATTAAAAATGGCTTCAACCCGCCCTTGAGAAATAATAGAGAAAGAATCCCGACCCAAGCCAGTATCCATGAAAAGGTCATGAATATCCCGTAGGCGAACCTTTTTCCCATCAATCAGGTACTCGCTATCACCAGATCGATAAATGTGGCGTTCAACCTTAATTTCCTTAGCCTTATCCGCGATAAATCCGCTAGAATTATCCAAGGTTACGACAACCAAGGCATAGTTAAGAGCCTTGCGGCTTTCCGTTCCTGCAAAGATAACATCGGGCATCTTGCCTCCACGTAAGCTTTTAGCAGACGACTCTCCCAAGGCCCAACGTAGACTTTCTGTAATATTGGACTTGCCAGAACCATTCGGCCCTACAACAGCAGTCACTCCACGGTCAAAGACGACTTTGGTCTTATCCGCAAAGGACTTAAAGCCCTGCATTTCAATTGATTTTAGATACATACCTATCCTCTAGCCTCCACAGCATTTTTGGCGGCGGCTTGTTCAGCTAATTTCTTAGAGCGACCACGACCACGACCAATCACACGCTGATCAGCAGATACCTCCACTTCAAAGGTCTTATCATGGGCAGGACCAGACTCAGCTATTACTTGATACGAAATAGCAATCTCACCATTGACCTGCAAAATTTCCTGCAAAGCAGTCTTATAGTCGGTCACGCGCTCAAAGTTTCCTTTTTCCAAGCGAGGAATCATGACCTTATGGATAAATTCCTCCACGGTCTTTTCACCCTTGTCCAATAGCAGAGCTCCTAAGAATGCCTCGAAAGCATCTCCTAAAATAGTATCGCGATTTCGCCCTCCAGACTTCTCTTCCCCCTTACCAAGACGAAGAAACCGATCAAAGCCACAGGCTCGAGAAAAACCAGCCAAAGACTCCTCACGTACAAAGGTCGAACGCAACTTGGACATCTCACCTTCGGGTCTATCAGGATATTTTTGATAGAGATATTTGGAAATCATCAACTGGAGAACAGCGTCTCCTAAAAATTCCAAGCGCTCATTATGTGAAATTTTTAGAAGGCGATGCTCATTGGCATAAGAAGTATGGGTAAAAGCCGTTTCTAATAAATTCAAATCCGAAAAATCAATCCCAAAATCAGCCAATAATTTTGCATGTAAATCTTTCATCTATATGCTCCTTTCTAACTTAAACGAAATAGATGGTTTACATTTACTCCGTCCTAACATTATACCATATTTTCCACTGGACTTCTCTTGTCAACTAAGTTTCAGCCAGCACCTCTCCACATCTTTTTGCAAACATTTACATATTCATCAGATTTCGATAAAATGGAAGAAAAAAGAAAAATATTAACATGCAAAATAAGACAAAACCACTCAATACATCACTGCTCTCCCTCATCCAGTTCATCGGAGCTATTTTAGTCATCGCCCTCCATTGTCGCAGACTATTTGAAGCAGATCCGCTCCACTTCATCCAAAAATCCATCTTTAGCCGCATGGTCGTTCCCTACTTCATGGTCACAGCCAGCTTCTTCCTCCGACGCAACTACCCCAGCCTCTCCAAACAATACCTGATCCGCTACAGCAAACAATACCTGACCTGGTCCATCCTCTACCTCCCCTTCTACCTCATCTACCTAACACTCCAAGAAATCCCCTTCCCCTACTATCCCCTCGCACTCCTAGTCGGACTGACCTACACCGGCACCAGCTACCAACTCTGGTACATGCCCGCTTTCTTTCTAGGTCTTGTCCTCGTTCATTTTTCCTTGGAGAAATGGGGCTGGCGCATCACAGGTTGTCTAGCCTGCCTTCTCTATCTCCTAGGCTCAGTCGAAACCTACTCCTCCTACCTGGCAGAATCGATTTTCCTGACCGCATTTGACAGCTACAAAACCTTCTTTTTCACCAGCCGCAACGGCCTCTTCTACGCACCGATTTTTGTCCTGACAGGCTTTTATCTAGCCGACAAACTCAATCAACCCATTTTCCAATACCGACAAAAGACCAAACTACTTGTCTGCATAGCTCTTTTAACTGTTGAGGCTACAATCATCTATCTCAATCAGGGCTACGATAAGAACTTTCTATTTAGCCTGATTCCATTCACAGCCTATCTAGTCGCCTGGACCCTGACCACAGACCTCTTCCGCCAGAAAAAATTCCAATTTCTCAAAGAATATGCCAGCTATTATTATTTTATCCATGTTATCCCAGTCGAAATCAGCTTTTTCTTCCTAGAAACTAGTGCCCTGACCAAAATACAGCAAGGTTGGTTAGTCTTCCTTATCACCATCATCACTTGCCAACTGCTCAGCTGGTTAATCATTAATACTCAATGAAAATCAAAAACAGACTAGCTCCAACAGTCTGGGAATAGACTGTTGGAGGTCGGAAATTAGACGAACTTGGTTCGTGACCGTAAGATGCGGATAGAACTGAAGTTCATCAAATCAAGTCAACAACGTCTGATTTTGATTTTCGAAGAGTATAAGCACAAAAGAACCTTGTAAGACTTAACTTACAAGGCTTTTTTACAAATCAAAATCCTCTTTCAACTTATCAATCACCTGTTGGAGTAAATCCCGATTGACACTGTATTTGACATTCTTGTCTTTGGCATTAAAGAGAAGCAGGTCGCCGTTAATCAGTTTCTGGGTGTGGAAGGATACTGCCGCCCCTGTAATAGCCAGACGTTCTGCGATATCCTTGCTCTTGGCATGGGGCTTGGTCAACTCCACCAAGACCTGATAACGCGTGCTATCACTGATGACTTTAAGAGCCGTTGTCAAATCATCCAGATCCAGCTCGTCATTTGAGAGCATAATCTGGTCAATTCGACAGGAAGCTAAAAGAGCGACTTTCATATGGTCAAATTCTTCGTTTCCATAATAAGCAAACCAAAAGCACCATGGACTGAGCACGAAGAATGGGGCATTTTCAACACCCAGAGTATCCAGGCTGGTCATGGCTAATTGCTTGGATTCTCGATAGAGTTTTTCAATATCAAACTCTTGTGCAAAGGCTTCACGCTCCGCCCTTGCCTCTTCAAAGTAAGGCTGATAGATAGGAAGCAGCTTGTCTAAGAGAGCGACAGACCGCTCAACAGTTTCCAAAGGATTGCGAATAGCCAGTGACCAATACCATTTATCAGCTGGCTTTTTACCCGTATTCTCCAAGAGCTCCATGAGGCTGAGGTCCTTCTCACGATGTCCGTCATTTTCAGACGCCAACATGGTCCGCATGGCATCTTCGACTTCATCTTGGGACAGCTTTAAAATCATTTGACAGGCTTCCTCAACCGTCTTTGGATCCTGTCCTTGATCCAAGAGGTAGAAATACAAGGTGTGCAAGATTGTAAAGATATGGCCCCAAACAAAGACCTCATTGACTTCCTGACGATAATCCGCCAGCTTTTCCTCTATTTCATCTCGAATGTCCAAAGCATCTTTGAGAATGTCTCTTTCTTTCTGTGACAAATCCGCCTCAAACGGCTCTTCACGTTCTGTGATAATTAAAGGAATAAAGAACTTTTCGACAATCTCGCTTCTATAATCTCGGTAATCTAATTTCATAGTTTTCTTTCTAAATATTCACTAATGACTTTTCAGGTTTAGATCCTGTAAGAACAGTATAGCCCAACAACCCCACAGAAAGCAAGAGGAAGATAAGGGAGATGCTTGTGACAGACAAAAGTGTCACAAGCAGAGCTACCAAGGCTTGACCTGCTACCATACCAATCTGACAGAAGGCATCAATCCCTCCACCAACTGTCGCCAATTTATCTTCAGGTAGTTCGTTCAACACAAGGGCATTCATTTTAGGATTGAAAACGCCCAAGGTCATTGCCGTTACGAAGAGAACTGCTAGCACCATATAGATATTGTGAAGAAAAATCCCTAAAAAAAGTAAGACTGGCATAAGAGTAGAGAACTTGAGCAGGTTGATTAGGCTGACATTTTTAAAGGCTGCCATACCCAAGCTTGAACCCAAAATACTACCAACTGAGAAGAGAATGGAAATCAAAGCCACCGTTGTCCCCGCATTGACAATGACAAAATCTGAAAACTCCTTCATATTTAAAACCACCAAGGGAGAGAGGGCTGTAAAGATGGCATTCAAGCTTGCAATGGTAATGATTGACGCTTTAAGTACGGGAATATTCTGCACAGCTTGGTAAGATTCTTTGATACTCTGACCAATTCCTTTAACAATACCAGCTTCCGTTTCTACTTGCTCGGCCTGCTGGATAGGATTTTCCTTCAATAGTTTAGCGATAGCAGGACGAATCACTAGCATAATAGCAAGACTAGCCAAGAAGGTCCCAGCGTTTAAGAAGGCAAGTTGTTGATAGGACATAAAACCAATCAGGATGGCTCCGCTAGCTTGAAAGGCAATTTGCAAGAGCGATTTGACTGTCATTTTGAAGGCCATGGCTGTTTCGCGATCCTCTGCTGCCACAACCCGCAGGCTGACAGGCAGATAAAGACCATTTTCATATTGACCTGCCAAATCAGACAAGAAGTTGATGACACATACGACTGCTACAATCCAAAGGGCTGGGGAAAAGCCCATTAAGAGACCAACAAGGGCATAAAGACCAACACGAACCAGCAGTGTTGCAAGAATGGTATCCAATTTATTTTTCATCTTATCTGCCCAAATCCCGATAAAGAGACCTGCCAAAATCGGCAAAGTTTCAGAAGCCGTAATCATAGCCAAGGCAAACTTGGTATCTGGTAGAAACAGGACATAGTTCATCAAAGCCAGATAGTAAAGCGTATCTCCAAAGTTAGAAATCAAGTCTGCCACAAAGCTAGATAGAAATAATTTATTGTTGACTAGTTTTTTCATAAACATCTCCTTAAACGTAGATTAAATATTTGTTTAATGTTATTTTACACTTTATTTTAATAAAGTCAATACTTAATTTTATAAAAATTAAATATTTTTTAAGTATTTGTTTAATTTTTGTTACATCTGACTTTTTCTTGACAAGATTAGCACAGTTTGTTATAGTATTGTTCGGGCACCTCTTTTGAGAGGTCAGAGAAAAGGCTCCCTAGTTTTAGGGAGCTATTTTTGTTTTTCCCAGAGAAAATTACACATTTGGAGGACTTATTGGATGAAGAAAATCGCATTTGATTCAAATAAATATTTGAATTTGCAACGTGACCATATTTTAGAACGAATTGCTCAGTTTGAAGGCAAGCTCTATATGGAATTTGGCGGAAAAATGCTGGAAGATTTCCACGCAGCTCGTGTTTTACCTGGCTATGAACCAGATAACAAAATCAAACTCCTCCAAGAGTTGAAAGACCAAGTAGAAATCGTCATCGCCATCAATGCTAGCAACATCGAACATTCTAAGGCACGTGGTGACTTGGGTATTTCTTACGACCAAGAAGTCTTCCGCTTGATTGACACCTTCAATGATATTGATATTTATGTTGGTTCTGTCGTCATTACCCAATACCGCAACCAACCAGCCGCAGACGCCTTCCGCAAGCAGTTGGAAAAACATGGTATCAAGTCCTATCTCCACTACCCAATCAAAGGCTATCCTTCTGATATTGACCACATCATCTCACCAGAAGGTATGGGCAAAAATGACTACATCGAAACCAGTCGCAATCTCGTCGTTGTTACCGCACCTGGACCTGGTTCAGGTAAATTGGCGACTTGTATCTCCCAACTTTACCACGACCAGCTGCACGGCGTAACATCAGGCTATGCTAAGTTTGAAACCTTCCCTGTCTGGAACTTGCCTCTCCACCACCCAGTCAACCTGGCCTATGAGGCTGCAACTGCCGACCTGGACGACCTCAACATGATCGACCCCTTCCACCTGCAAACCTACGGCAAAACTGCGGTCAACTACAACCGTGACATCGAGGTCTTCCCTGTCCTCAACCGTACCTTTGAACGTATTTTGAACAAATCACCATACGCCTCACCGACAGACATGGGCGTTAACATGGTGGGTTATTCCATCGTTGATGAGGAAGCGGCTATCGAAGCATCCAAGCAAGAAATCATCCGCCGCTACTACCAGACCTTGGTTGATTTCAAGGCAGAGCGGGTGAGCGAGCAAGCAGTTAAAAAGATTGAACTCCTCATGAATGAAGTCGGTGTGACACCAGCAGATCGTAAGGTTGTTATCGCTGCACGCGAAAAAGCAGAGCTGACAACTAGCCCTGCCCTTGCTATTCAGTTGCCAACTGGAGAGATTGTAACAGGTAAAACATCAGACCTCCTCAAACCAACTGCAACTGTTCTTCTCAATGCCATCAAGCAAATCGTACAAATCGATGATGAAACACTTCTCATCGAACCAAATTACATCCGCCCAATTCAAGAATTGAAGGCAGATTATCTGGATAAAACCAATACACGACTCGATGCAAGTGAGATTCTTAACGCCCTTGCCATCACTGCACAAGATAGCCCTCTTGCTGCAAGTGCCATGAAAGAATTGGGTCAATTAAATGGTAGCGAAGCTCATTCGACTGTTATCCTATCCGATGAAGATAAGAGTGTTCTTCGTAAATTAGGTATCAATCTTACCTTTGACCCTATCTATCAATACAACAAGTTTTATCAGAAAAACTAAGCACACAAAAAGACTTGCTCCGACAAGTCTTTTTGTGAACAGTAAAAAAGCAAGGATTCAATTCCCTGCTTTTTTCAATGATTAATCAAAATCAACATACTCTTTTTGAAGTTCAAGAACTTCTTCTGCCGTTGCACATTCTGTCAAGGCACGGTGAGCATATTCTTCCATCTTAGCTGTATCAAGTTTCTTCATAAGGCTACGTGTACGAAGTACAGATGTTGCACTCATAGAGAACTCATCCAAGCCCATACCTACAAGAAGTGGAACAGCTTGTTGGTCACCAGCCATCTCACCACACATACCAGCCCATTTGCCTTCTGCATGCGCAGCCTTGATAACGTTGTTGATCAAGCGAAGGATTGATGGGTTGTATGGTTGGTAGAGGTATGAAACTTGCTCGTTCATACGGTCTGCAGCCATTGTGTACTGGATAAGGTCGTTCGTACCGATTGAGAAGAAGTCAACTTCTTTGGCAAATTGATCTGCAAGCATTGCTGCAGCAGGGATTTCAATCATGATACCAACTTGGATATCATCTGCAACTGCTACACCTTCAGCCAACAAGTTTGCTTTTTCTTCATCAAGGATTGCTTTTGCTGCACGGAATTCAGTCAACAAGGCAACCATTGGGAACATGATACGAAGTTTACCATGTACAGATGAACGAAGAAGAGCGCGCAACTGAGTACGGAACATTTGGTTACCAGTCTCAGAGATAGAGATACGAAGGGCACGGAAACCAAGGAATGGGTTCATTTCGTGTGGAAGATCGAAGTAAGGAAGCTCCTTATCACCACCAATATCCATTGTACGAACCACAACAGGCTTGCCGTTCATACCTTCAAGAACAGCCTTGTAAGCTTCGTATTGCTCGTCTTCTGTTGGGAAGTCTTGTGAGTCCATGTACAAGAATTCTGTACGGTAAAGACCAACAGCTTCTGCACCGTTATCATTTACACCTTCAACGTCTTTTGGTGTACCGATGTTTGCTGCCAATTCAAAGTGTTTGCCATCAGCTGTAACTGTTTGAGCATCTTTCAAAAGTGCCCATTCCGCTTTTTGTTTAGCATAGGCTTCACCAGCTGCTTTAAATTCTGCAATCACTTCTTCAGAAGGGTTAATCACTACATCACCTGTGATACCGTTAACAGCCAATACATCACCGTCTTTAACGATTTCAGTAATGTTATTTGTACCCAAAACAGCAGCAATTTCAAGTGTACGAGCCATGATAGCTGAGTGACTTGTACGACCACCAATGTTCGTTACAAAAGCTTTTACAAACTGTTTGTTTAATTGCGCTGTATCTGAAGGTGTCAAGTCATGCGCGATAACGATTGACTCTTCGTCGATAGTTGCTGGGTTTGGCAGGCGAACACCAAGCAAGTGTGCCAACACACGTTTTGCTACGTCACGAATATCTGCGGCACGCTCTTGCATGTATGGATTATCTTCCATACCTTCAAAGATAGCGATAAACATATCCGTAACTTCTTTCAAACCAGTCTCAGCATTTGTTTTCTTCGCACGAATTGTTTCCTTAATCTGACCAATCATTTCTGGGTCAGCAAGAACCATCAAGTGTGCATCAAATACGGCTGCGGCCTCTTCACCTAGGCTAGCTACTGCGTTCTCACGAATAACAGAAAGCTCGTTTTGAGATGCTTCTAGAGCAGCATCCAAACGAGCTTCCTCTGCATTTGTATCTTCAACTGTAACAGTTTCGAAGGACAAATCTGGCTGAACGAGTAGATATGCCTTAGCAACAGCAACACCATCTGATGCTGCGATTCCTTTAAGCATTTCTGTCATATTCTTATGCCAATCCTTCTTTTTCCATTGTTTCAGTGATAGCTGCGATTGCGTCGTCAGCATCAGCACCTTCAGCAGAGATTGTTACGTCAGCGCCTTGACCAACACCAAGACTCATAACACCCATGATAGATTTAAGGTTAACAGACTTTTCTTTGTAGTTCAAAGTGATGTCTGAAGCAAACTTACTAGCTGTTTGCACAAGCAAAGTTGCCGGACGTGCGTGGATACCTGTTTCTGCCACAATGTGGAAGTCTTTTGAAGCCATATTTGGATTCTCCTTTATTTTTACAAAATTGTGAGTTATTTGTGATAACCCTTACAAAGGACATTATACCACTTTTTGAAATCATTTTCAAGATTTTTTTACCTTTCTTTCATGTTTCTGTCATAAAAAGAGAGGTTCATTTTACTTTTTCTTCATTAAATAGAATCTAGTAGAACTTCTGAAAATTGACTAGTAGATAGATGAGCAACGTCCAAAATTTTAGCAAAATCAAGCGTAACATTTTTATTTATAAAAGCATCTTCCAAGGCCTGAATAATTAAAGTTGCCGCTTCTTTCCAGCCTATATATTCCAACATCATACAAGCCGAAAGCAAGAGGGAACATGGATTAGCCAAATCCTTTCCTGTAATATCAGGAGCAGTTCCATGTGTCGCTTCAAAGATAGCATGACCTGTCTGATAATTAATGTTAGCACCTGGTGAGATGCCTATTCCTCCGACCTGTGCCGCAAGAGCATCTGATGCATAATCTCCATTTAGATTTGTAAGAGCAACCACTTGGAAGTTTTCCGGCGCCAATAAAATCTGCTGCAGAAAGTTATCCGCAATAATGTCATTTACTACCAAAGTCCCCTCTGCAAGCTCTGTAGCAAATTCTTCTTTCGCCAATTCATAACCCCATTTGCGGAAACCGCCTTCTGTAAACTTTTGAATATTTCCCTTATGAACTAAGGTCACTATCTTCAGTTGATGTTCTAAGGCATATTCTATTGCAGAGCGAATGAGGCGTTTACTCCCTTCTTCCGAAATCGGTTTGATACCAATACTTGAAGATTCTGGAAAACGAATATTTACCACTCCCATTTCTTCTTGCAGAAAGGAAATGACTTTGGCAACTTCATCTGAACCATCCTCCCATTCAATACCTGCATAAATATCTTCTGTATTTTCACGAAAAATAGTAATATCTGTCTTTTCAGGCTCTTTCAGCGGACTTGGCACTCCCTTAAAATAGCGAATCGGGCGCACACAGGCATACAAATCTAATTCTTGACGAAGTGCAACATTAAGAGAACGATGACCTTTCCCAATCGGCGTCCCCAAGGGACCTTTGATTGCAACTAAATACTCACGGATTATTGACAATGTCTCATTCGGCAAAGAAGTTCCCGTTAATTCATAAGCCTTTTCTCCTGCAAAAACCTCCCTCCACTGAATAGAACGTTGACCTGCATAGGCTTTTTTCACTGCAGCATCAATAACTTTTTGACTGACTGACCAAATATCCCTGCCAATACCATCTCCTTCAATATAAGGAATAACGGGACGATCCGGGATAATTAACCGTCCCTCTCTCATCAGGATTTTTTCTGCCATATTTACCTCTTTCCAATCGGGATGTAAACCAAATTCCTACCACCTAAGTAGGAAGAGCGCGGACGAATCAATTTATTATTTTTCCGTTGTTCCTGGACATGTGCAATCCACCCCGCCATACGGCTCATTGCAAAAATCAATGTAAAAATATCACTATCAATACCTAGCACATGGTAAACTGTCGCCGAATAAAAATCTACGTTTGGAATTAAACCTTTTTTGTTTTTAATAAAACTCTCTACTTCCTCTGACAATCTATAAAACGCCTCGTCGTCTGTTCCGAATGTCAAATCACGCGCCATCTCCTTCAAATACTCTTGACGAGGATCAACCGTTTTATAGACTCGATGACCAAATCCCATAATTTTTTCCTTCGAATCCAGCTTCTTCTGCAAATATCTCTCGGTATCACCACTCTCACGAATAGCCAGCAACATGTCAAACACTCGTTCATTTGCACCACCATGCAATGAGCCTTTCAGAGTCCCAATTGCCGTGGTGACACAAGAATATAAATCCGTTAACGTTGATGCCGTGACACGCGCAGCAAAAGTAGACGCATTCAATTCATGATCAGCATGAAGCACCAAAGCTTTGTTAAACGCTTTGATTTGCAAATCACTCGGCTCCTCACCGTTCAGCATATAAAGAAAATTCGCCGCAAAACCCAGATCAGCCCGCGGTTCGATTGGAACCAATCCGCGTCTCAAACGAGCAAATGTTGCAATAATCGTCGGAACCTTGGCCATAATCTGAATAGATTGTTCATACAAAGCTTCTAACGAATTCTCCTCAGCGTGTACATTATATACTCCAAGGAGAGATACTGTCGAACGCAACACGCTCATAGGATGCAAATGTCGCCGTGATTGAATCAGAATACATTGCTCTACCGCATCTGAAATCGCATATTCTTTTCGCAGGCTTTTCTCAAAATAATTTAATTCAATCTGAGTTGGCAAATGCAGGTTCCACAGAAGATAGATGACTTCCTCAAAAGAAGCGTTATTCTCCATCAATTCAGCAATGTCATATCCTGCATAGGACAAGCGGTCATTTTCAATTGCACTGATTCGCGTATCACAGGCAATCGCATCTTTTAACCCATTCGTTTCTGTCATACCTTTCCTCCTAGTTTCTTTCTTACTACCATAGGTAAAATACCTCCGTGGCGATAATAACGAATATCCGCCTCTGCATCAAACCGCACCAGAGCTTGAAACTCCTTTGTAACATCGTCTGTTTGCGCATGGACTGTTACAATTTGACCAACACCGACATCTTCTGGCAAGTCGATTGTATAGCTTTCGTGTCCAGTCAAGCCAAGACTTTCTGCCGACTGACCTTCTAAAAATTGTAAAGGAAGAACACCCATCATCACTAAATTTGAACGGTGAATCCGCTCAAATGACTCAGCAAGAACAGCCTTCACACCAAGTAAACTTGAACCCTTGGCTGCCCAATCACGGCTTGACCCCATCCCATAGTCTTTACCAGCAATAACAATACTACCGATACCAGCTTCCTTATATCTCATAGCCGCATCATAGATAGGAAGAATCTCATCACCAACTCTTGTCCAACCACCAATTTTTCCATCTGCCAGCTCATTCTTTATACGAATATTTGCAAAAGTCCCACGCATCATGACTTCGTGATTTCCACGACGACTTCCATAAGAATTAAAATCCTTATAAGCAATGCCATTCTCTTCGAGATAACGAGCGGCTGGACTCAATCGTGCAATATTCCCTGCCGGGGAAATATGATCTGTCGTTACAGAATCGCCAAATTTAGCCAAAACAGATAAATTTTTCAGTGGTTTTATGGATAAATCTGCCTGCATATTGTCAAAATAGGGCGGATTTTGAATATAGGTAGAAGAGGAATTCCAATTGTAATTCTTATCTGTCTTTGTTTCAATCGCATTCCAAGCCTGACTATCTGTAAATACCTGTTGGTATTCTTCCTTATAAAGGTCACGAGTCACATAACGCTCAATGTAGTCATCTACCTCCTCACGACTTGGCATAATGTCCGCAAGGTAGACAGCTTGTTGCTTCTCATCATACCCCAGCGGATCCCTTGTTAAATCTACATTCATATTTCCCGCAATAGCATAGGCAACTACTAGCGGAGGGCTCGCTAAGAAATTAGCTTTTACCAATGGATTAATCCGTCCTTCAAAGTTACGATTTCCAGATAATACCGCAGAAACCAATAAATCTTCTTCCTTAATCGCCTCCGCTACTTCGGGACGCAGATCACCTGAGTTACCGATACAAGTTGTACAACCATAACCAACCAAATTGAACCCTAAGGCATCTAGATAGGTCTGTAAACCTGATTTTTTCAAATAGCCAGTCACTACTTTTGAGCCTGGTGCCAATGACGTCTTGACTGTCTTAGAAACTGCCAGACCTTTTTCTACCGCATTTTTTGCCAGTAATCCTGCCGCCAAAAGGACATACGGATTGGATGTATTTGTACATGAGGTAATCGCCGCAATAGCAACATGACCTGTTTGAATTTGCTCCTCTCCTTCAACATACTTAACCGTGACTGTTTTATCTAACTCTGCTTCCTCCAAACCAAATCCACGCACACCTACTTCACGTATTAAACTAGCCTGAAACTCTGCTTTTGCATCTGTTAATTCTATCAAATCTTGTGGTCTTTTAGGACCAGAAATAGATGGAACTACTGTCGATAAATCCAATTCTAAAACCTTGCTATAAGACGGAAAACGTTCAGCATCATAGAATAAATAATTAGCCTTAGCATAGGCTTCTGTCAACTCCACGTGCTCCTCCGAACGGTTGGTCAATCTCATATAATGTAAAGTTTCTCCATCAATCGGGAAATAGCCACAAGTCGCACCGTATTCTGGAGCCATATTGGAAACAGTTGCTCGATCCGCTAATGTGAGAGAAGATAAACCTGGTCCAAAGAATTCGACAAACTTCCCAACTACATTTTCCTGACGTAGAAGTTGAGTGACTTTAAGCGCCAAATCCGTTGCAGTGGCAACCTTAGGCAATTGCCCAGCTAGGCGAACACCAATCACCTCAGGGATAGGAAAATAAGATGCTTCACCCAACATTGCAGCTTCCGCCTCAATACCACCCACACCCCAACCAAGTACACCAATACCATTAATCATGGTCGTATGACTGTCTGTACCAAACATAGAATCTGGATAAAGCAAGCCATCCTTGTTGATAATAACATCGCTTAGAAATTCAATGTTTACCTGATGGATAATTCCTGTCGCTGGAGGCACTGCACGATAATTTTCAAAGGAATTCTCTGCCCATTTCAGAAATTCATAGCGTTCATTATTTCTTTCGAACTCTAAGTCAATATTTTTCTCCAGAGCATCTTCAGTCCCAAAAAAATCAACTTGAACAGAGTGGTCGATGACTAAATCCACTGGAATTTCTGGGTTAATCAATTCAGGGTTTCCACCTGCTTTCACCACCGCATCACGCATGGAGGCTAAATCTACCACAACAGGAACACCTGTAAAATCTTGCAAAATAACACGACTAGGTTTAAAGGGGATTTCTCCTTTAGGAGATGCAGCCTGATAATGAAGCAACTCCATTATGTGATTTTTTGTAACGTCTACGCCATCTTCTTTTCTTAAAAGACTTTCTAATAAAATACGAATAGTATAGGGAAGTGAATGAATATCCACTTTTTCTTCCGTTGAAATCGAATCCAATGCATAATATGAATATTCTTTCCCTTTATGAAACAAGCTTTTTCTATGTAATTTTTCCATATTTTATAACCTCTTTCAGCATTATTGAATAGTATAGTACAAAATGTAATATATATTCAATACATGTATAACTATAAATGTTATATTTTGTGACAACGTATGTTTCCTTCAAAATATTATGACATTTGCAGAAAAGCTAATCTATATTTTACCGAGAGATTGTTAGGGTTATCAAACTAAATAGAAACAGCTATGTAAACGCTATTTTTCGACTTAGCGGCAATGAGCGGAGGTACAATATATGGTGTTTTATAAAAATATTATGCACTATATTTTGTGATTTTAAATAAACTTCCTTCTTGACTTTAACCTTAAAATCTTGTATCCTAGATTGGTAACAAAATTGGGATTTTTTATTAATCCCTCATGGACAAAGGAGAAATTGAATGGTAACGATCTATTCAAAAAATGATTGTGTACAGTGTAAAATGACCAAGAAATTCTTGGACCAACATAGTGTAGATTATAAAGAAATCAATCTAGATGAACAGCCTGAATTTATCGATCACGTAAAAGGTCTCGGTTTCTCAGCTGCACCTGTTATCGAAACTGAAAATGATGTTTTCTCAGGTTTTCAACCAGGAAAACTAAAAGCCTTGGTTTAACTCCCTACTGTTTATAGAAAGAGATTGCGACTATGAGTTTAAAAGAGCTAGGCGATGTGTCCTACTTCCGTTTAAATAACGAAATCAACCGTCCTGTTAATGGGCAAATCCCACTCCACAAGGACCAAGAAGCGGTTAAGGCCTTCTTTAAAGAAAACGTCCTCCCAAATACCAAGCAATTTGATAGTATTTTAGACAAGATTGCTTATCTATTAGAAGAAAATTACCTTGAAAAAGAGTTTTTGGACCAATACAGTCCAGAATTTATCATCAAAATTGATCAATTCTTGAAAGACCAAAATTTCCGCTTCAAGTCTTTCATGGCAGCTTACAAGTTCTACAATCAGTATGCCCTCAAAACAAATGATGGCGCCTATTACTTGGAAAGTATGGAAGATCGTGTTCTCTTCAACGCCTTGTATTTTGCAGAAGGAAATGAAGAGTTGGCCTTGAACTTGGCTAACGAAATGATTCACCTTCGTTACCAGCCAGCAACACCTTCTTTCCTCAACGCAGGTCGTGCCCGTCGTGGTGAGTTGGTATCATGTTTCCTCATCCAAGTCACTGACGATATGAACTCGATCGGACGTTCTATCAACTCTGCTCTGCAATTGTCCCGTATCGGTGGTGGTGTTGGTATTTCCCTCAGCAACTTGCGTGAGGCAGGTGCTCCAATCAAGGGCTATGAGGGGGCGGCTTCTGGGGTTGTTCCTGTTATGAAACTCTTCGAAGACAGCTTCTCCTATTCTAACCAGCTTGGGCAACGCCAAGGGGCTGGGGTAGTGTATCTGGATGTTTTCCACCCAGATATTATTTCCTTCCTTTCGACTAAGAAAGAAAATGCCGATGAGAAAGTTCGTGTGAAGACCTTATCACTCGGTATCACCGTTCCTGATAAATTCTACGAATTGGCACGTAAAAACGAAGATATGTACCTCTTCAGCCCATACTCAGTTGAGTTGGAATACGGTGTCCCTTATAGCTACCTTGACATCACAGAAAAATACGATGAATTGGTGGCAAACCCTCGCATTCGTAAGACAAAAATCAAGGCACGTGACTTGGAAACAGAAATTTCCAAACTCCAACAAGAGTCTGGCTATCCATACGTTATCAACATCGATACAGCTAACCGTAGCAACCCTGTTGACGGCAAGATTATCATGTCAAACCTCTGTTCGGAAATCCTTCAAGTTCAAACACCAAGCATTCTTAATGATTCGCAAGAATACTTGACCATGGGTACTGACGTTTCATGTAACCTCGGTTCAACTAATATCGTTAACTTGATGAAGTCACCTGATTTTGGACGTTCTGTTCGTACAATGACACGCGCTTTGACTTATGTCACAGATCATTCACACATTTCAGCTGTACCATCTATTGAAGCAGGAAACAGTCAGGCGCATTCAATCGGTCTTGGTGCCATGGGACTTCATTCTTACTTGGCTCAGAACTTGATTGATTACGGTTCAAAAACTGCCGTAGAATTTACCAACATCTACTTCATGCTCCTCAACTACTGGACTTTGGTAGAATCAAATAACATTGCCCGCGAACGCAAGGCAACCTTCCATAATTTTGACAAATCAAAATACGCAGACGGCACTTATTTCGATAAATACGTGACTGGTGACTACCAACCACAATCTGACCGTGTCAAAGAACTCTTTGAAGGGATTTTCATTCCAAGCGGACAAGATTGGGCTGACCTCCGTGAGAAAGTCATGGCAGATGGTCTTTACCACCAAAACCGACTAGCTGTTGCTCCAAATGGATCTATTTCCTATATCAATGATGTCTCTGCTTCTATTCACCCAATCACACAACGGATTGAAGAACGCCAAGAGAAGAAAATCGGTAAAATCTACTATCCAGCAGCTGGCTTGGCAACAGAAACTATTCCATTCTACAAGTCTGCCTACGATATGGATATGCGCAAGGTCATTGATGTCTACGCTGCTGCAACAGAACACGTCGACCAAGGTTTATCCCTCACTCTTTTCCTACGCAGTGAACTACCTAAAGCTCTTTATGAATGGAAGAAAGAGAACAAACAAACCACACGTGACCTCTCTATCCTTCGTAACTACGCCTTCAACAAAGGTATCAAGTCTATCTACTACATCCGTACCTTTACCGATGACGGCGAAGAAGTCGGCGCAAACCAATGTGAAAGTTGTGTGATCTAAGATGTGAGGACGTTAAAAGGACACAGCAAAAATAGGAAATACCATAGAGATGTCTTACATCTCGTAGGGATTTATCTTTTTTGCCAAGTCCTTAGTCCGAACTCGATTTCGACGTAGCAAGATTAGCTGTTGATAAATCAACTAGCTAATCTACGCTAACCGCTATCGGCGGATTAGCTAGCTACCTCACTAACTCCGAAACGGAAGAAATATCGTCTTCAGTTTCTACGTGTCGTAATATGTGAGGGCGTTTCAACAGTCTGATAGTCTGTTGAAAGTGGGATAGGAAACACCGCAGAGATGGCTTACATCTCGTAGGGATTTATCTTTTTTGCCAAGTCCTTAGCCCGAACTCGATTTTGACGTAGCAAGATTAGCTGTTGATAAATCAACTAGCTAATCTACGCTAACCGTTATCAGTGGATTAGCTAGCTACCTTACGACACTGTCGTTCATGATGTAAAGCAACTAATGAGCGCTCGATTAAAAATCCCTTTTAGGGGATTTTTTTACAGGCTACTATCTATTTGTGATATAATATTTGAAGTATAAGAAAAAGAAAGAGAATATGATGGAAACCTACTACAAAGCCATAAACTGGAACGCCATTGAGGATGTTATTGACAAGTCAACTTGGGAAAAGTTGACCGAGCAATTCTGGCTCGATACACGTATCCCATTATCAAACGACTTGGATGACTGGCGTAAACTTACTGCTGAAGAAAAAGACCTGGTTGGTAAGGTCTTTGGCGGTTTGACCCTCTTGGATACCCTTCAATCTGAAACAGGTGTCCAAGCTCTTCGCAACGATATTCGTACACCGCACGAAGAAGCTGTTTACAACAACATCCAATTCATGGAGTCAGTCCATGCCAAGTCTTACTCTTCTATCTTCTCAACCTTGAACACCAAGTCTGAGATTGAAGACATCTTTGAATGGACCAACAGCAACGAATACTTGCAACGCAAGGCAAAGATTATCAACGAAATCTACGAAACAGGTACACCACTTGAAAAGAAAGTAGCCAGCGTTTTCCTAGAAACCTTCCTCTTCTACTCTGGTTTCTTCACGCCACTCTACTACCTTGGTAACAACAAATTGGCCAACGTTGCGGAAATCATCAAGCTGATCATCCGTGACGAGTCTGTGCACGGTACCTACATCGGTTACAAGTTCCAACTTGGTTTCAATGAATTGTCCGAGGAAGAACAGGACAAACTCCGCGACTGGATGTACGACTTGCTCTACCAACTTTATGAAAACGAAGAAGGCTACACACGCTCCCTCTATGATGCAGTTGGCTGGACTGAGGAAGTCTTGACTTTCCTTCGTTACAATGCCAACAAAGCCCTCATGAACTTGGGACAGGATCCACTCTTCCCAGATTCAGCAGATGATGTCAACCCAATCATCATGAACGGTATCTCAACCGGTACATCTAACCACGACTTCTTCTCCCAAGTTGGTAACGGCTATCTGCTCGGTGAAGTAGAAGCCATGCAGGACGATGATTATCTTTACGGTTTGTAATCAAAAAAAGCAGTTCAATCTGAGCTGCTTATTTTTTATATTAAAAATACAATCATCAAATAAGAAATACCGTTATTAAGCATATGTAGCGCAATCGGATAACGAATATCACGTTTAATCAGATAGAGCCATCCTAGATTGAGTCCCATCGTGAAATAAATCAAAAATTGAGGAAGAGTTGCTGGCATATGGACCAGACTAAACAAAGCTCCCGTTACAACAAGATAGATTCCAACAGCCTTCATATCTGCCATTTTAGGGAAGAAATAGGTCGCTAAAAATCCACGGAAAATCAATTCTTCTAAAATAGGAGCAAAAACCACTACTGAGCTAAATGCAATCAAGGGATAAGCTGATACGAATTCGATTACAAGCTTTTGGTTTTCACTTTCTGGGACTGGTACAATAAATTGGAAGATAAAAAATGCAATATAGAGTAATATCGGCCATTGAATCTTATGGAACCATAAAGCTGTCACACGATAGTCAACAGAATGACGTGGATAGATATACTTCCATAACAGAATGATGAGCGCAATGGAGAGAACAAGACCAATTATCGCACAAATCCAAATTGTACTATCAATCAACTGGGCAGGAATGTCAGGAATCGTTTGTAAGGTTGGTCCTACCATTAGAAAACCTGAAGCAATTTGATAGGCAACAAAGTATAGAAATAGTAATGCAGCATGTTTGATAAATTTCAACATATTCCCTCCCTACAAGCTCAAGTCAATAATATTATCGACCCGAACCAACTTGGTTTCAAGCTCCCCATTCGCTAATTCATGAGAAATTTTAACCCATTCCTCATCAACTGCCAAAATGGTGTATTCATAAGTGATAGAAAATTCCTCATCAAAGCGGATTTTGGCTTTACTTCCGACCAATTCTTTCAATAAAACTGACATCTGATTTTCTCCTTTTGTAGTTTTCTGCAATTTTTTTACCCTAGCTTGCAATTGCTTCACTTTTTTCCTATCTGATAGAGAATTGAAAAATAGAAATCCTACTAGAATCCATAAAAATAATTCCAGCCTATCCTCCTATATCAAGCCCAGACTCTGCATCAGTAGCATCAACAAAAATCCGAGAAGATTATTCAGACTGTGTAGAATAAGTGCATTGATATATTTGCCAGAAATACGATAGGCGACTCCTAGGACCAGGCCCATACCTCCGTAGACAACCCAAGATCCGATATTGGTCGGATTGTGAATAAGTCCAAACAGAAAACTCGATAGCAATAATCCCACAATCGAATCCTTACCAAAGACTTTCCCCATAAGAATCCCTCTGAAAAGCAGTTCCTCCAAAACTGGAGCAAAGAAAACTGCAAAGAGAAATAAAATTAAGGTTGGCAAGCCTGAATTGTTGATAATTTCCTGATTGGCAGTCGTCTGACCGTATCCCTCTTCCAGCATAATCAATTGCCCACCAATTATTTTCAAACCAAACATAACGATAAAGGCAAGGGCTACAAAACCAACATTCGCACCCATCCCCCACTTCTGCTCACCTTTCCACAGACCTAATTTACCAGTCAAGATAAGACCAAGCACTACAGCAACCAACAAGAAGGCAGCAGCAATCAGAAGGTTATTCCCATCAAAATTTGGTAGAGTAAACATAGCCATCTGGGTCAATACATTAAGGGCAACGACAGCTAGTCCCACTAAGAGAAACTTCCAATTTTTAACCACATTCCAATCTTTGACATTTCCAAGTCTATTCATAGCAATCTCCTTCACATACACTAAGTCAGTTTTCATTACTTTCTTTTTCGATCAATAGCAGAGCTGGCAAGCCTAAAAGCATCGGTAATAGAATATTCAGATTTGACAAATCTATCTGCCCAGTAGCCAGCCACTCTCCAAAAATATAGCCAACTGCATACATACCAAGGCCAATTAATAGGACAAGATAAATTTTCATAAAGACTTTCATGAGCTAACTCCATTCAAACTAAATAAGCTTGATTTTCTTACGGTTAACAATATAGAAACTAAGGAATCCAACAAGAGTCAGCAGAACAACTGTCATAGGAGTGACAAACTGGAAATACTCGGCTGCAGATGTCCCGCTTTCCTGTGGAATTTGTAACTGCCAGAGACCAATACTAACTAGCAGACTGTATACTGCAATCTGTAGGGTTTGAAACAGAGTTCGTTTCATCATTTTCTTCCGAGCCAATTTCACATCAGCCTTTGCAACAAACAATTTATCCAGTCCCAACTGTTTGATAATGGCGTCCTGTTTGAATTGAGAATAAACCAATGTCAAGAAGAGGCTGATTCCCATGACATCTTCTCCCAGCGCAAAGCTAACTAGAAAGCTCACCAGTGTCACTGTCATAAAAAGCATATACATATTGTTGCCGAAATTGGTCAAGGTCGCATAAGATACCTCGTCTAACTCACCAACAATATCATAGAAATAACGAATTGCTTTGATGTGTACATTTTCCTTTTTCATAGCTATTACCTAAAAACCTTTCATAACATTCTTATTTGAAGTAACGACGGATCATGCGAACCTGCATAACATTGATGTAAACGTGAAGAAAGGCAACAACTAGAAAGGCTGTAATTTGTCGCTCCTGCAATAGCATGCTAAGTACAAATAGGAATAGATACAAACCTGGTAACACGATTTGATTCAAAGTGAAGACGATTTGAAAACTCATTTCGTAGTTTGCTTGTTTCTCACCCTCGTCCATTGCCTCCATAAAATCCTTCACTTCTTTTACCGTAGCAAAAGCAGACAACTGATAGTCACGAATTTTCTGAGTTAATTTCATGATAAAAATCTGACCAATGAGAAGAATAACATAGAAAACTGCATCAAATATTGATCCGTACATGATCGCACTCTCTTCTAAGAAGGCAACACCAAAACCTAATCCTAAATTTAAAAGAGTCAATGACGCAGCAATATTAAACATTATAATCGCATATTCTAGGTTACGATACATTTTCATATTTAGTTCATCTGCCCGTTCCTCATCCTCATCTGAAATCGAATGATAAAGTTTATACGATTGATTTGCCTTAAGCCCAAGATATACAGTTCCGGCGAAAATGACAAAAGTAACGATACGCAAACAAAATAGAAAGTTATCTAGATTGACAAAAGACGGCAATCCAAACTTATCAATCATTACTCCAAAAAAGCCACAAAATGCTCCAAAAATTGCCCCTAAAAACAAATAGGTAAGGTTCCTCATCCATCTTTGTTTTGTTGTAATTTGTTTCCCCTGTTTCATTCTTCAACCTCCACTAATTGAAAGACATTCTCCACATTTTCATTAAAAATCTGTGCTATACGCATGGCAATGACCACCGAGGGTGTGTATTCGCCCCGTTCAATCAAGCTAATAGTCTGCCGTGATACTTCTGCTAACTTTGCTAGCTCTGTCTGATTGAGACCATCTCTGGCTCGCAATTCCTTGAGCCGATTTTTTAAGACATATTCCATGAGTTTTCCTTTCTAGGCTTGGTATATAATCAAGCCTGTTTCTGTGTCTTCGACAGCTATATTTTCCTTGGCAAACTTAACCAATAAAAGATAACTATAGTAGAAATCCCCCGCACAAGATGCAGCGTGCATGGTTGCCAGCATGAAGTAAAGAGTACTATTCATCATCCCCAAACCTGCTAACATTGTCAATCCCAAACTAATCACAACAAAGGGTGCCAAGCTGATTACTAACATTTGCATCCGATTGTAGAGCGAACCTGGACTGGTCGCATAGGCCATGCCCGATTTCCATTTAAACCCGTATTTGACAGGATTTTCAGGACAAAAAACTTTGAAGAAGATGCCGTGGATAGCCTCATGTACAACTATTAAAAGAATATAGATAGGGAAAAGCAACCATACCTTAGATACAGCCAGTTCCGAGTATTGCGAACCGTTAGCTATCAACCAACTGCCTATCATTCCAAATACGAAGGCAAATGGAAAGATGAGTGCCACAGCAAGAATATTCAAACCCCAGACAAATTTCTTATTTTCCATGATATTAACTTCAAATAATTTCATTTTCGCTTCCATGTTTCTACTCCTTAGATTTATTTTTATAAAATAGCAGAGCTGTCACCAATGTCGCCAGCAATGGAGGAAATAGATAACTTATCCCAGTTAAACTCATCTTAAAGCCTAGCCAATATAAAACTTTAAACACCAGAATATTGATCAAAAATAAGCTTAGGAAAAGTACCAACACTTTCATTCCGTTTTTAATTGTCTGACTCATTTTTCTTCTCCTTTTTGCTGCTGAGAGAGACTTCCAAAATCCATATAGACCACATCATCATCAACAAGAGCGTCATGTCCATCTCCTGACCAAATACCATGGTTTGAAGCAAACTATAAATCAAATATAGTGCAACTAGAACCTGCACTCCTCGCACAACGCTTGTTCCTGTAATCAAAATTCCTTTTTTATTGCTATTGTTTTTCATAACTTTCCACCACTTACTTTCGACAAATTTTTCCTTTTACTCTTTTCTGCCAGCTAGTTTCTTCAAGCGCTCATCTGTCACTGCGATGGTGCAAATAGCAAGAACGACATGGGTTTTATCCAACTGCTGCCATTTCATAATGTCAGCCAGCAAGACAAAAACTAGATAGATGGTAGCGATAAGTTGTACAAAACGTGTAATGTCAATTTGATTTATCTTTTTCATATTTATTTCCTACTTTCTGTTTATTTACCCGATGAATTCGTTTTCATCTCTTTGTCTTGATATCATTGTAACACTTCCTTTTCTTTTTGACAAGTATCTTTGTCAAAAAGTGTATGAAATTTGTCAAAATGTAGCGAATGATGGTCAGAATGACTATAATAAGATACAAAAAAACTCTTCTACCCATTGGATAAAAGAGTTTTACGGTATAGATTATAAGTTGTCAGCTACGCTGTTCAAGAGGGTTTGGATAGCAGAAGCATCGCTACCACCTGCCATAGCCATGTCTGGCTTACCACCACCACGACCTGCTACGATTGGAGCAAGGACTTTGATGAGGTTACCTGCATGAACATCGCTTGATTTGCTAGCTACAAGGACATTGACCTTGTCACCGATTGCAGCAACCAGCACCAAGACATCTGAGTAGTCTTTTTGTTTCCAGTTGTCAGCAAAGGTACGGAGAGCACCTGCGTCTGATACTTGGACTTGGCTGGCAATGTAGCGAATGCCGTTAGCATCTTTGACATCTTTGAAGACATCACCAGCAGCGGCTGCCGCTGCTTTTTCTTTCAGAGCTGCATTTTCTTTTTGCAGGTCACGAACTTGCTGAGCAAGACTTTCAACCTTGTTTGGTACTTCCTTGATCTGCGGTGACTTGATGGTTGCCGCTACTTCTTTGAGGGCATCTTCTTGGTCACGGTAGGCAAGGAAGGCTTCACGGCCTGTTACCGCAATGATACGGCGAGTACCTGAACCGATACCTTCTTCTTTCAAAATCTTGAAGATACCGATTTCAGCGGTGTTGCCAACGTGGGTACCACCACAGAGTTCAACAGAATAATCACCAATTGTCACCACACGGACATTTTTACCATATTTTTCACCGAAGAGGGCCATGGCACCCATTTCCTTGGCTGTGTCAATATCAGTTTCAACCGTCACAACTGGAATGGCATTCCAAATTTGCTCATTGACTTCTTCTTCAATACGACGAAGTTCTTCCGCAGTAACTGCCTCAAAGTGCGTAAAATCAAAGCGGAGGAAGTCTTGCTCATTCAAGGAACCAGCCTGCGTTGCATGCTCACCGATAATATTGTGAAGAGCTGCATGGAGCAAGTGAGTTGCTGTGTGGTTCTTCTCAACACCCTTACGGCGTTTTGTTTCGATTTCAAGTGTGTAGGTTTGACCAACTGAAATGCTTGCGGACAGTTCAACTGTGTGCAATGGTTGACCATTTGGTGCTTTCTGCACATCGATGACAGTCGCAACAATGTCTCCAGCAGCATTTTTCACAAAACCATGGTCTGCAACCTGACCACCCATTTCTGCATAGAATGGTGTTTGGTCAAAGACAAGGAGAGCTTGACCTTCTGAGACTGCTTCTGTACGCTCATTATCAGCCACAATGACAGATAAGCTTGCCTCAAGAGCTGTTTGCCCATAAACAAAGGTAGACTCTTCTGTGATAGCAGCTAGGGTTTCATTTTGCATCCCCATTGAACCACCTTTGACAACTGAGGCACGTGCACGGTCTTGTTGCTCTTTCATAGCCGCTTCAAAGCCAGCAATATCAAGAGTCATACCACGGTGCTCAGCCAATTCTTCTGTCAATTCTACTTGGAAACCATAGGTATCATAGAGTTTGAAAATGTCACGACCATCAATCTCAGACTTACCTTCTGCTGCCAATTTGTCCATCAATTGCTCAGCAAATTGTGAACCTGTATGGATAGTACGAGCAAACGACTCTTCTTCACTCTTAACAATCTTCTCAATGAAGGCACGTTTTTCAAGTACTTCTGGATAGTAGCTTTCCATGATATTGCCAACTGTCTCCACCAATTTGTACAAGAATGGCTCCGTAATACCCAAACGTTGACCATGCATAGAAGCACGACGAAGGAGACGACGAAGGACATAACCACGGCCTTCATTTCCAGGAAGGGCACCGTCACCAATGGCAAATGAAAGAGCACGGATGTGGTCTGCGATAACCTTGAAGCTCATGTTGTCGCCATCTTGGTCATAGGTCTTACCAGAAATCTTTTCTACTTCACGAATGATTGGCAAGAAGAGGTCGGTTTCAAAGTTGGTCTTAGCCCCTTGGAAAATAGCTGCCAAACGCTCCAAACCAGCGCCCGTATCGATGTTTTTATTTGGCAATTCCTTGTATTCAGAACGCGGAACAGCTGGGTCTGCGTTAAACTGGGACAATACGATATTCCAAATCTCAATGTAACGGTCATTTTCAATATCTTCTTCCAAGAGACGGATACCAATGTTTTCAGGGTCAAAGTCAGTACCGCGGTCAAAGAAAATCTCCGTATCTGGACCAGAAGGACCTGCACCGATTTCCCAGAAGTTATCTTCAAGCGGAATCAAGTGGCTTGGCTCAACACCAAGAGCAATCCAGCGGTTATAAGAATCCACATCATCTGGATAGTAAGTCATGTAGAGCTTGTCTTTTGGAAAGGCAAACCATTCTGGGCTTGTCAAGAGCTCAAAGCCCCACTCAATCGCTTCATCACGGAAGTAATCACCAATCGAGAAGTTACCAAGCATTTCAAACATGGTGTGGTGGCGGGCTGTCTTACCAACGTTTTCAATATCGTTGGTACGGATAGATTTTTGAGCATTTGTAATCCGTGGATTGTCAGGAATGACAGAGCCATCAAAGTATTTCTTGAGGGTTGCCACACCAGAGTTGATCCACAAAAGAGTTGGATCGTTTACTGGGACAAGATTTGCTGAAGGCTCAACAGAGTGCCCCTTTGATTTCCAGAAATCCAACCACATTTGACGAATTTGAGCAGAAGATAAATTTTTCATAAATTTAAGATACTAAGGGCGTTAAGCGGACACCGTCAAAATAGGAAACCTGACGAAGACGCTTGCGTCTAGGAAGTGTTTCTCTTTTTGACAAAGTCCGTAGCCCGAGTTCATTTCAGAATAAACTCGATGCCCTTTCCTTTCATAAGTGATAGTTAGGCGGGTTCAATTTAACGAAACAGTTAAACTGAATGATTATTTCACGATTAATTCGATGCATCTTCCATCATTTCGATGTAGTCAATTGCGACCACCAAGGAAATGACCAAATCTGCATAGGAGTCCTCCAATACAGTAACGGAGTAATGAGAAGTTAAATGAAAGAGTTCTTTGGAGATTTCGGCTACGAGCATACCATCTGGCCTTTTCAAGCGAAAATCCAAATCCCAGATATTTCCGTCTAAGATTAAACCTAGATTTTCCAAAGTATAGCGATCCTTGAAAAAAGTAAATTCCTTTTGCAAGTAGAAAGAATGACCATTTGCCATATCAATGGTAAACTGGGGCAGGAAGGTCAAAAACTTCTTAGTAATCTGACAAACTTCCCCACCTCTGGAATCGGTCACGATAAAGCGTTTTGGAATTTCGAGAAAAGATCCCTCCACTTGATAAGCAAGATCCCCAAAACTATCACGAATATCAAATTTTTCACCACCAAAGGTAAAGCGTTGTTTGACTTGAAATTGCTTCATGATAACCTCAAAAAAATAACAAGAAACCAAACGAAGGGCGAAAAACCGCGGTACCACCTTCATTCAATGACTTGTCATTCTCATTTCATAACCTATATTCAATTGTTCTATTAAGTAGCAAGATACTTGGCTTAGATGGCTCGCAACAACCGCCAATTTTCTGAACTAAGTAATCAAGTATCTATTCTTAATAAGTAAAGCGTCAATTATTGACCTGAAGAACTAGAAGATTCTGTTGTAGAAGAAGAGCTTTCAGTCGACGAAGAGCTACTTTCCGTTGATGAAGAACTGCTTTCTTCTGTTGTCACATATTGTGAAAGAAGATTTTGGAAAGCACTGTCTTTAACCTTAACGTTTGCTTTTTGGAGCGCTTCTTTCAGCACAGTAGCAACAAATGTTGAATCACTTTGCTTTTGCGCCAAAATAATTTCCTTCAACTTATCCTTGTAGTCTTCCCATTTGGCAGATTTTTCTGACTTTGCTTCCAGTTTTACAACATAGTAGCTAGTTGTATAAGTTGTCATATCTACTACTGAAATAACGGATGCCCCTACTTGACCTGCATCCAAAGCAAAGACCGCTTTTTGAACTTCTGTAGGAACAGTTGTTGAAGTTGAATCGAATTTAACTTCGCCTCCATTGTCTTTTGTAGCAGTATCCGTAGAATTGTCTTTTGCCAATTGAGCAAAATCTGCACCTTCAGCTTGTGCTGCAGCTAAAACCTCTTTTGCTTTTGCTTCGTCTGTCAATTTAATGATACGTGCAGTCACTTCTGGTGTATAAGCGTCATAAGCCGCCTTGTAGTTCTCATCGGTCAATTCCTTCTCAGCAGCCTGTTTTACAGCATACTCAACTAATTTATTAGTACGGATTTGTTCTTTGTATGTTTCTTGAGTCAAGCCAGCTGAAGAAAGAGCTGTTGCAAATGAATCACCATATTGCTCTGCCATTTTGTTATAAGCCTCGTCGACTTCTTTCGCAGTCACTTTGTCACCATACTGCTCTTCAAATACATTACTAATAATCATTGACAATAGAACTTGTTGAGCTTGAGAGTTTGTTTTTACCTTCTCATAAAACTCAGACACAGTAATCGTGTTGCCTTTCATCGTAATGATATCTTTATCAGCTGCATTGGAACAAGCAGCGAGTGTTACCGCAGCAAAGAGTGTTACTGCTCCCGCGAGAATTTTTTTAGTTTGCTTCATTTAAAGACTCTCTCCTTTTTTTCGTTAACCCTTTCATTATAACACAAAAGCTTAAAAACTTCTTAAATTTCTGTATGTTTTAAGTCAACATTTTCCCTATTTTTTCTCAACATAAGGAGACCGTCACTCATGGAAACAAGACTAGCAGTCACATCTGGATTATCCAAAGTCGCATCGAATAAACGTTGCAATCCCTTATAAATAGTACGCTGCCCTCTTCTGACATCCTTGATGTCCTTGGCAACATCTCCTCCTTGGAAGATGTCATCCAAAATGATTAAACCGCCTACTTTGACCTTTTTCAAGACTTCTGGTAAAAATACAATATATTTTGATTTAGCAGAATCCATGAAAACAAAATCATATGTGTTATCTGGTAAAGTCGGAAGAATATCCATGGCTTCCCCTTCCAGCAATTCAATCTGCTGGCGCTGATCATATTTGGCAAAGTTTTCCTTTGCAAAGCCAATCATTTCTTCATTTCGATCAATCGTTGTAATCTTCGAATGCGGGCTATTATCAGCCATCAGTAACGCAGAGAAGCCAATAGCAGTTCCAATTTCTAAAATACGTTTAGGTTGAAGTGTCTGCATCAGCAAGCGGAAATAGGCTACCGTTTCATGAGGGATGACTGGAATATTTTCTTGACGAGCAAACTCTTCCAGTTCTTTCAAAAAACCTGTATTTTGCGCCTGACGTGTTCGCATAAAATCCACAATTTCTTCCTTAACGACAGGACGGCGCATATTGTGATTTGCGTTTTTGCTATATGATTCGACCATAGAATCCATTATATCATAAGCCGACAAGATTTTCTTCCTCAACACACTAAAAGGTAGGTTTCCCCACCTTTTCTTTACATATTTTTGGCGTAATCAATTCGATACCCTAAATTTCCAGCTAGTTCTTGAAGTCGAACAAAAGTCGCTTGCTTACTGAAAAAGAGATAGTAACTATCCGTGTCCATATCTACTGCCCCTAGACAAAAGTTTTCATCAAGATATTTGCTATCAACGACTCTTGCCCATTCTGAAATAGAGGCAGCTGGATTTAATCCATCTGAATCCAATTTGAGAGAAATCCCTGCATTGCGGACTTGATGAAGACGGTCAAAAAAGTAGATAAAATCTTCAAGATTATCCTTATAATCACGCACACAAATATAGTTCAAATGCTCTAGTAATTTTATCAAGATTAACCAAAGATTTTCCTTTTCAGACTCCCCAACACGGTCCAAGAAATCATCGAATGAATCTGGTTCTAGGATGCGTTCAATAGAGTTTAGAATCTGATTCGGATCACTAGCAAAAACCACATCTCTAAGTTGGAGAAATAGCTCCCTGTCACCATTTGACATGAGGTCCGCCAGTTCAAAAATGTCCTGTAGCTGTTCTTCCGTTAACATAATACCTCCATTATGAATTTGAAAAATCCCATCTTATATGCGGTGCCACTTGCTCTACAAAATGGTAAATATCATTAAAATCTGCACCATCAAGCTTATTCAAATTGACGACTGCAAGTAGTACTCCCTTATTTCCTACGATTCGCAAACGTTTCGACTGATAGCCACGATAGACGGGAGAAACGATGTATCGAATCTCCGCAATCTCTTCTAACGAATGGCGCTGATAGTCTCCTCCTGCTCTGCTTTGATATTCTAAATACTGCTCATTCAAGACAAAGACAGCTCCCTGTTTGCGCAAAAAATAAGCATATAATGCTGACGGAATATTCAGCAATAAATAACACAATCCTGAAACCACTGCTGGTTCCGGCTTTGTCATTAAGCCAATTCCAATCAAGACCAAACCAATACTGACTGCGACTGGTATCACAATCGAACGTTTATAGGAAATCATATTAGAGGTGCACACCTTTCTCAACGAGAGCTTCTAATTCTTCCAAACGAGCTTCAAATACCTTGAAAGCATCGTTGAGGTAATCTTCCTTGGTCATGTCTACGCCTGCTTTGGCAATGACATTGAGGGAATAATCTGAGCTACCAGCCTTCAAGTAGTTGAGATAGTTTTCTTTGTCTTCTGGACTACCATTGACAATCTTGTTTGCTAGAGCTGATGCTGCTGCGAAACCTGTCGCATACTGATAGACATAGAAATTATAATAGAAGTGTGGAATACGAGCCCACTCAAACTGGATTTCTGGATTTTCTTCTGCAGAAAGTCCGTAGTATTTCTCGTTTGTCTGACCATACAATTCATTGAGGAAATCAGCCGTCAAGACTTGACCTTCCTGGTCTGCCTTATAGATAGCCTGTTCAAACTCGGCAAATTGGGTCTGGCGGAAGACTGTACCACGGAATCCATCTAGGTAATGGTTGAGAATGGCAAAGCGTTCCTTGTCATCTTCTACTTCTGCCAAGAGTTTTTCTGTCAAAAGATTTTCATTGGTCGTTGAAGCAATTTCAGCCAAGAAGAGGGAATAATGTCCATAGACATAAGGTTGAGTCTTACGAGTCAACATAGAATGAAGTGAGTGGCCTGTTTCATGGATAAGAGTGTACATGTTATCCAAGTTATCCTGCCAGTTGAGAAGCATGAAGGCGTTTGTGTCGTAGGCACCGCCTGAATAGGCACCTGAGCGTTTTCCTTCATTAACATGGACATCAATCCAGCGGTTTTCAAAGGCTTCCTTCACAATAGCCGAATACTCCTCACCGAAAATTTCCAAGGTTTCTTGGCATTTTTTGAGAGCATCTTCATAAGAAATCTTGGTACTGAAATCTGACAATGGTGTGTACATATCGTACATCTTCAAGTCATCAATACCCAGGAGTTTCTTACGCAAATTGATGTAACGGTGCAAGAGCGGAAGGTGCTTGTTGACTGCCACCACTAATGTATCGTAAACGGATTCTGGAATGAAATTAGCTGCAAGTGATGCGTGACGGGCTGAATCGTACTTCCGCAAACGAGCTTTCAGGTTATTGACCTTGACATTAGACTGAAGGGTCTTAGCGTAGGTATGCTGGAACTGCTCGTAGGTTCCGTACATGGCCTCATAGGCTTCTTGACGGACGTCGCGGTTTTTAGACTCCATAAAGTGGATGTAGTTACCGTGTGAAAGTGGCACCAAGTGACCGTCTTCATCTGCGATTTCTGGGAAACGCAGGCTGGCATTGTCCAAGACTGAGAAGGTTTCAGCAGGTGATTCGAAAATCTCGCTGGTCGCTGCCAATACTTCTTCCACCTCTTGTGACAGGACATGGTCCTTAGCCGCTAAAAGTTTTTCAAATTGGTGGCTGTACTGAACAAGAGCTGGCTCTTCTGCCTTAAAGGCTTCCAACTGCTCTTCAGTAATGGCCATAAATTCAGGCTCATAGAAGGCAAAAGCCTGTGAAAAGACCGAATACAAGCCCATGGCTTTAGCTTGAAATTCCTGGTATTTGCCTTCACGAGTATCTTGGTCGTTCTTCATAGACGCATAGACATAGAGTTTTTCAATGCGACGCATTAGACCAAGTTGCGTTTCGCTGATTGTCAAAAGGCTCTTCGCTGAGTCGAGCAAGTGACCTGCAAATTCTTTTGTTTTTTCAGTTTCAGCTTGTAAATCTGCAAGTTCTGCTTCCCAGACTTCATCGGTTGGGAAAATAGTGGTCAAATCCCACTGGTATTTTTCTTCAATTTCGTAACGTTGTTTAGACATAATTAATCCTCCGTATCCTTTATTCTAACATAAAAAATCCCCTCTTTCCATAGGAAAGTGAGGGCTTATTGGTTACTATTCAACTGGAAAATAGTTTTTGGCATTCGCTATAGCAAGTCGCCACTAGGATAATAAAGTCTACAACCCTCACCAACAGTAGCATGACTAACATAAAATAACGAGCATATTTTCAAAAGCAATATATACACCTCCATCAGCTATCTCTATTTACATTGGTTTTCTATAAATTATAGGTGGATATAGAACCTGTTTCTGCTTGTCTTCAATACTGTCGTAATACTGGTCAAAATCCTGATAGACTGGGCTTAAATCTTTTTGTATTTGGGCAAAGCCAATGGCAGAGCGGGGTAGACGGATGTGGGGATACCATTCTTCTGCCGTCTTTGTCAGCAAATTCTCCCCTCGGCTATAAGACTCTGCCTGTAGGGCTAACCAATTGGGGGATTTGTAATAAAGCTGTTGAGCAATGTAGCGAGGCAAATCCCTATCTAACGGGCAAGTAAGATGCGATAAAGCTTGCTTGGCAAATGGCAGACGCAAGATTTCCAATAAATTTCCCTCGCCAAATGGAAAAACCTTTGTCAGACAGTGGACCTTACCTCGTAAGTCTTCATGAATAAGGTAACGAAGACGCAATTCTTTTTTCTCATCATCCAATTCCCAGAGGTGAAAACCCATGTTCATACTAAAAGAGAGGAATTGCTTGTGTAATTTGCTTAATCTTTCTTTTAACCATAGGCCTTTTCCCAACAGCCAGAGAACCTGAAGACCAGCTTCATGATAGGCTTGCGTCCTCGCCTGCAAACGAGAAATGGGTAGACTGGAACACTGTACTTCCAAAGCTAGACTATTATTAACAAATAAATCAGCGACCTGCCCTATACTAGGCAGGCATTTTTCAAGTTCAACTTGTTCGTCATTGATTAACCAACTGTACAGACAAGACTTAAGGGACAGGTGCTGGGCCGACTCATTCTCGGAAAAGTATGTGCAGTCCCGCAGGGTTACGTGGGCAAAGTGCGAACGCAGAACTTTTCCGGATTTGTATCGGACCAGTCCTCCACAACCTGGACAGCAAAAGCGACCTTGCGGCGCAGGATTTTCCAAGACATTAAAAACTTGTCCATCTTCATCAAGTGCAACTAACATAAAACCTCCTTTCTATATTAGTTCGCAAAAAAACACCCAGCTGTGCTGAGTGTTTGAACTTTCTTACCCAATCTGACTGCCGTTTGGTACTGATGGATCGACTGTTAAGAGTGTTAAATTGCCGTCGTGTTCGGCTGAGAGGATCATGCCCTGGCTGAGCAAGCCCATCATCTTACGTGGCTTGAGGTTAGCAACGATTTGGACTTTCTTGCCGACCAACTCCTGCTCATTTGGATAGTACTTGGCGATACCTGACAGGATTTGGCGGTCCTGACCGTCACCTGCGTCCAGGCGGAACTTGAGCAGCTTGTCCGAGCCATCCACCTTGGCGACTTCCTTGACTTCGGCCACGCGGATTTCCACCTTGTCGAAGTCCTCGAACTTGATCGCGGCTTTCTCATTTTTGAGTTCAACGTCAGCCGGGTTCCACTCTTTTTCTTCCTCTTGGGAAATAGCAGAGCTGCTACCCATTTGGGCTTGGATATAGGCGATTTCCTCTTCCATATCCAGACGTGGGAAGATAGGCGTACCTTTTGTGACCACTGTCAAACCAGCTGGAAGACCTGCAAAGTCAAGGTTTTCAAGATCAAATTCTGTTCCCAAACCAAGCTGTTCCATAATAGCATTTGACGTCGTCATCATAAATGGTTGAATGAGGTGTGCCACCACACGAAGACCTGCTGTCAAGTGAGCCATAACCGCTGCCAACTTGTCACGGTCTGCTTCTTCTTTTGCCAAGACCCACGGTGCTGTTTCATCGATGTACTTGTTGGTACGGGAGATGATATTCCAGACCGCTTCCAAGGCACGCGGATAGTCAACAGCTTCCATATACTTGTGGTAGCTTGCCAAGTTGTCAGCTACTACTGCCGCCAAGTCCGCATCAAAATCAGTCACGTTAGCAACAAAGGTTGGTACCTGACCGCCAAAGTACTTGTTAATCATCGCAACTGTACGGTTGAGCAAGTTTCCAAGGTCATTAGCCAGTTCATAGTTGATACGGCCAACGTAGTCTTCTGGTGTAAAGGTTCCGTCAGAGCCGACTGGCAGACTACGCATGAGGTAGTAACGGAGTGGATCCAGGCCGAAACGCTCGACCAACATTTCTGGATAGACCACATTGCCCTTAGACTTGGACATCTTGCCATCTTTCATGACAAACCAGCCGTGAGCGACCAAGCGGTCTGGCAGCTTCATATCCAACATCATGAGCATGATTGGCCAGTAAATGGAGTGGAAGCGAAGAATGTCCTTCCCAACCATGTGGTAAACTGTGCCATTCCAGAACTTGTCATAGTTGGCTCTTTCTTCCTGACCATAGCCCAAGGCCGTCGCATAGTTGAGCAGGGCATCAATCCATACGTAAACAACGTGTTTAGGATTGGACGGAACAGGTACGCCCCAAGTAAATGAAGTACGGGATACTGCCAAATCTTCCAAGCCTGGCTCGATGAAGTTTTTCATAATTTCATTGAGGCGGCCGTCTGGCTGGATAAAGTCTGGGTGAGCATTGAAAAACTCGACCAATTTATCCTGATACTTGCTGAGGCGGAGGAAGTAGGATTCTTCTGAAACCCAGGCAACCTCGTGACCGCTCGGAGCGATACCACCTGTTACCTTGCCGTTTTCATCTCGGAAGACCTCTTCTAATTGGCTCTCGGTGAAGAATTCCTCGTCCGATACGGAGTACCATCCAGAATACTCTCCCAAGTAAATGTCGTCCTGCGCCAGCAATTTTTCAAAAACAGCCGCCACCACTTCCTCGTGGTAATCATCAGTCGTGCGGATAAATTTGTCGTAAGAGATGTCTAGCAAGCTCCAGAGCTCCTTGACGCCAACCGCCATGCCGTCAACGTAGGCTTGCGGTGTTAGACCAGCCTCTTTTGCCTTCTCCTCAATCTTTTGTCCGTGCTCATCAAGCCCTGTTAGATAGTAGACTTCATGCCCCATAAGGCGTTTGTAACGAGCCAATACATCGCAGGCAATGGTCGTGTAGGCTGAACCGATATGAAGTTTTCCAGACGGATAATAAATCGGTGTGGTTATATAAAACGGTGTTTTTGTCATGCTTTTTTCCTTTCAAATTCAGAGCAAATGAAACCCTGTTATTGACAACATCCTATTTTATCATATTTTCAGCTAAATCACAAAGCGGTTCTAAATACAAGTCTTCCTTCGCATGCTATACATATGATATGATACAAGCCGAGTAGAAAGCTAATACTCAATGAAAATCAAAAGTAGCCTAGGAAACGAAGCCGAAGATAGAACTGGAGTTCATCAAGGCAAGTTGACAACGGATAATTTTGAGTTTCGAAGAGTATAAGGTCTATCTTCTCTATAAAAGAATAGTTTCAGTCTTATCTATTGACGAATAGCGAAAAACCGGAACCAGTTTGGAACTGTTTCCGGTGTTCTTATACGATATGGAGTTGTTCAAATACATTTCCCAAATCAGCTATCATTTCTCGATGAAAATCTAAATAATAGGTTTTCTGGTCAGAATCTGGTAATTTTTCAATATCAGCTAAGATTGCTTGATAACGTTGAAGAATGCTCTTGCCAGCTTCTTTATCTATCTCATTAATTTTACCAATACCTGCTGCTATTTCATCCAAACTGTCATATTTCGCAAGTACGCCCTCTGTCCACTCACGCTTGTCTTTGTTAAGTGTGACAATCTTTTTTGTCAGCCAGTCTTCATAACTTTCCTCTTCCGTCACTAATGACTGGCTCGCAGTGGTCTTAGGCACTTGGGCAATTCTGCTTGAACGAAGGTAATTCCGATAAAACCAGATTGCAAATAGGAGGGCTAGAATAATATTGACAGGGAAGATAAAACTAAGTGCAAAGAGCACGGTCAGCCACAAGATTAACTTTAAATTCCTAGCTTCTTTTTCAGCTCTGCTATTCCTCGCTTCCCAATCATCCAATATAGACTGGGCTTGGGCAGAATAGGTTTCAACTAATTTTGCCAGTCGTAGCTTTTTCTCTGGGTCGTCTTCCAGCTCCATAGCCAAATAGGCTTGGTTGGCACGAGCCTTGGCCGCCTCATAGGTCTGGACGGTCGCCAAATATTCCGCATTGCTATTCATTTGATTCAACAAGCGGTCCGTCTGCCCTTTGATAAAAGTCCGATCTCTTGATGTTAATTTACGGTAAGGCATTGATTTGCTCCCTAAAAATTAGTTATGTACTATAATATCCTAATTACTATAGAAGACGGTCATCAGATATACATTTTCTTCCTACCCCCTCACCCTTCTCTCCATCTCCTCCATATCATAGTCAAATAGGAGGTCATGGCAGTCTGTAAAGAGCTCCAAACGTTTGTCATCATCTAAAACAGCAATATCAACTCCCCGATCATCGTAGCAATGATAGATGATATTGTCCTGACTAGATAGGAAGAGAACAGAACTTGATAGATAGTTAAAACCTCCATGGTCAGCTTTGACAATCTCCCTCAACAAAGCGTTCAGGTCTTGGTTGGTAACTGGGAAAAGATAGCGCTCAAAGACTAGCACATCTCCCGTCCAGTCCTCCACTTCTATCAACTCAGGCTCAGGAACCTTGTCAAAGTTAAATTTCGATGAAAAATGCCAGAGGTAGGTGTCTATATCCCTATCTTCCTGTCGAAGGAGCGAAAGGAGCATATAGTCGTATTCTGAACTAGCCTGCTCAAAAAGTTCTACTGCACGTGCATAGGCTCTTTCAAGATAGATTGCTCTTGGTAATTCTTCTGCTTCGTCTGCAGGCCCGATTTCAAATCTAAGAGCAAGAGGTGTGCCATAGAAGAATGGGCCCACTAGTCGATTATCTTTCAATTGGAAGGACTTTAGCCATTGATTCAATTCCATATACTATTCTCCTTATATAGCTTTGTACTATTCTACCATATACTAGGAAATTAGGTCTAGTCTTCTTTGGAAAAATATGGTAGAATAGTGAACTAGTAAAGTATCTGGCAAAAGGAGGTCCTATGAAAACCGAATTTATCAATGAGAAGGCTCAATCAGCTTTCAATCTCAACATCATCACCTCTCCTATTGTAGCTATTATTTTGTTGCTAGTAGGAGATTCACTTGGAGCAGTTATTTTCACTCCAATAAGCTTTTTACTCCCATTTAACGAGACCCTTTCTGTAAGTTTTGAACTGTTCGCTTTCGCTTTTATCAGCCTGATGGTCATTTTATGGGCACGGTATATTGAAAAAAGCCCGTGGGCAGGACTTGGTTTTACTAAAAAAGGAGCGGGAAAAGATTTTCTACTAGGTTGGGGAATCGGAGCTGCAATGCTGACCACTTGTACACTCATCATGTGGGGATTAGGCGCAATTGAATTTACAAGCATCCAGTTCTCTACAAAATTAGTCGGAGAATTTATCATCCTTATCCTTGCCTGGTCTATCCAGGGTACGACAGAAGAAATTCTAACAAGAGGATGGATGTTCTCATCACTTTCAGCTAAACACAATATTCCTATTGGTATCATTGTTTCTTCCCTCTTCTTCACATTTCTCCACCTCGGAAACAATGCTATTTCACTCATTCCAATTTTGGATTTAACCCTATTTGCCGTTCTTGCCTGCCTCATTATGCTCAAAACAGGCAATATTTGGGTGATTGGTGGCTTACACGCTGCGTGGAACTGTTTCCAAGGGAATGTTTTTGCTTTCCCAGTCAGCGGCACCGATGCTGGTCAAGCCTTTGTTCAAATCGGTATCACTGGTCCTGAGTGGCTATCTGGTGGAAAGTTTGGTGTAGAAGGCTCCGTCATCAGCTTGCTTGTCCAAGGAATAATGATTTCCTGGTTGGTTTACGACCTCTATTTCAAGCCCAAAACAAGCTCCCTATAATCATAAAAGACTGTTAGCTACTCTACAGCTGACAGTCTTTGTTTTTCAATTTTTCGTAGAAAATAGTCCTAGATAAATGATAGTAAGGAGTCACAAAAAAAGATAACAAATGAAGGGTCAATAATTCCCCAATAAACCAACCTAAAAAGGATAAATCTAACCAAATACGTTGCCAATAGTTCCCTTTCATCAAGAAACGACTTTCCCTAAATACAGCCAGGGGACCAGTATAACTAGCATTATCCAAATGGTCATACAAGACAAATACAACCTGTGAGTAGGTATAGTAGACAAAAAGGTAAATAATCATTCCTAGCAGGAAAATCGGAGCCCCTATCTTCATTAATTGACTAGGCTGATGAACTGCCAGCTCTGCCATTGCCCCCGGAGATAAGACCATCAAACTACTCATTGTGAAACCTTTAATAAATAAAGCAGCCCCTAGATTAGCTGGAAGTCCAGCCATAAAAAGAAGCAAATAATAATAAAGAAAAGTGGTCCAGATAGGCTTCTTCCATTCTGTCTTTAGAAATGAAAAACTATCTTTTAAAGAAAACTCCTGTCTATCCCCTCTTAACAATTCCAATAAATGAAAACAGGACAGACCGATGAACAGCTGTAACAGCAGAGCGAAGCCGAACTCACCTAAATAGGTCAACCCGATTGAAGACACCAATCGCCCCTCCACAAAAGCACTGTTTTGACGGAGCTCTAGAAATGTCAGTAGACGAAAAATTGTTACTGGTATAGCATAAACAATAGATAGCAAAATGGAGGGCAAAAATAGTAGTGTTGTACCTCTTGTCCGCTCGCGAGTCATCATCGCTCTTGATACTATATCATTCGTCCTCATCACAATTCCCCTCCAATTTTCTCTCCTTATTTATAAAGTCACGTCGCAAATATTCTATCTACATCGGACTACTTTACCATCCTACTATTAGTATAAAACTTTATCCATTAATTTTCCAGAACATCTCTTAAAAACAGGAAAATCCCTCCAAAATACGAAGGGATTCCTAATAATTTGTTATCACCATACTCCCTAGGCTACTGTGGAAGAGATAGCTGATTTATAAGTTGAAAACACCAATGGATTCTTGGACTTCAAATCTTCATAAAATATAGTCTGACAAGTCCAATAGTAGGGATATACGTAAAGTCCCAAAAACCCAAACGTCAAAAGAACCCCAATAAACCAGCCAACAAAAGATAAATCCAAGAGGAAACGGCGCCATTTATTCCCCTTCATCAACTGCCAGCTCTGACTGAAGAGTTTAAATGGTGAAGAATAGGTATTGTTTTCCAAATAATCATAGAGAAGAAAAGAGACCTGACTGAGCCCATATCCTACAAATAAACTACAAATAATCCCTACACATACCAGTATAAATCCTGTTTGAAAATAAGACGAACTGAAAAAAGCTGAAAAATCAGGCTGATAATCAATAGGAGCACCAAAGATGACAATGGTACTATAGAAAACTAGGTTTATCAATATCATTCCAATAACAGCAGGGAAACTTGCTAAATACAAGACCAGCATTTTCAATAATGTCATACTAAAAACCGGTAAAAAATTCTTCCCATCTAGCAAAGTGAAACACTCCGTAAAGCTAACCTTGCTTCTTTGCTTTCTCACCAGTCTTATTAGTTGAAAACAAGCTGTCACAATTAAACATTGTGCAATAAAATCAAATATGATTGACGGACCAACAGAAATAAAATGATGGGTCCAAGTAACACCATCTTTCACAATAGTTGTGCCCCAGGAGAAAGTACTAGTTTGCCCCCAGATTTGTTTTAAGCCAAATTCCGCCACTCCTGACAGAAAAGAAATCAAAACAGGTGCCAAAAACAAGGTTATCATCCCATCTGTTTGTTCACGAATAACCGTTGCTTTAGCTCGAATATCGCTATTAGACATTGCGTTTCTCCTTTCATATATCTGTATCATTGTATATATTATACTATTTTATTTTTAAGTTTTCCATTATTTCTATAAAAAAATTGTACAAAAAATCCCTTCAAATAAAGAAGGGAAATCTATTATTTGGCTTCCGAATGACGATAACCATAAAAGAAGTAAATCAAAATTCCAATGACCACGGATACTCCGAATGCTAACCAAGTATCTAAACTATATTGGAACATAAATGAAAGACAAATGATAATCGAGAGGATAGGTAACAAGGGAACAAGAGGTGTTTTAAATTGTCCATCTTTTGGCAAACCTTCGACTTGACGCAGACGAATAATGCCCAGCGCCAGCATGATCAAATAAGCTAAGGTACAGATATTGAGGAAGGAAGCAATACTTGCTAGTGGGAAAATACCTGCACAAATGGCTGCAAAAATCCCCACAAGAATGGTCGCATTTTTAGGAACCTTGCTTGTTTGTGTCAATCGGCTCAATGATTTCGGTAGCAAACCATCACGACTGATGGAATAGACCATTCTCGACAAGGCGTAGGTCATCGAAATACATACTGTAATCAATGTTAGGATTGCTACAATAGAAATATAACTCGCTGCCCAATCCAATCCAACTTCTCGAAGTGCAAAGGCAACCGCATCTGCTACATTCAACTTAGTATAGTGAACCATACCAGTCAAGACTAATGTCACTACAATATAAAGAATTGTTACAATAGATAGAGACAATACGATTCCCTTTGGTACATTCTTCTCAGGTTTTTTCACCTCATCAATCGCTAATGAAATAGACTCAAATCCCAGGAAGGCAAAGAACATGAGAGACGCTCCCGCCATAATTCCCGCCTGTCCACCATAAATGGCACCAAATCCAAAAGGAGAGAAGTTCGACCAGTTTTCTGGTTTGATAAAGAATAACCCTACTAAAATAAATAATGCCAACGCTGAAAATTTCAAAACTACCAAGGCTGAATTGAAACGAAGAGCCGCCTTAGAATTAAGCAAGACCACTCCTACTACGAAAATTAAGACGATAACTGGTAAGAGGTCTACATAGGTACCAGCAGCGGGGTTAAAAGTTCCGCTCAAAGCTGTTGGCATAGCGATACCAAAATTAGCTAGGAGTCCTTTCAAATAAGCTCCCCAACCAGATGCAACGCTCGATACAGCAGTCAAGAATTCCATGATCGTCAGCCAGCCAGCAATCCAGGCAGGAAATTCACCAAAAACCGAGTAGAGATAACCATAGGCACCACCGTTAGTCGGTATACGAGAGGCAAATTCTGCGTAAAACAAAGCTGTTAGTCCGACTGAAATTGCTGCAATAACAATTGAGATGATCAGAGCTGGACCTGCATACTGGGCTGCTGCCAAACCAGTTACCGTAAAGATACCTGTTCCAACCATCGAACCGATACCTAAAAATATCAAATCAATCAAGCCTAAATGCCGACGCATTTGACTATTGCGACCGACTGCTTGTTTTTTTCTAAATAAACTCACAAAATACTCCTTCAGAATAAGAATAGGGATACTCGACAGAACAAGCTACCGATTCCTGTCAGAGAACCACAACGCCCCATTATACCATAAGTTGAAATATTTCGCATGGGTGATGACAAGCAAAAGAGCAAGGCTTGTCTACCTCACTCTTTCTTATGATTATTCTGGATTAACCTTAAAGTTTTTAAGATAATTTTTCTTATCTAACTGACCGCTAAAGTGATCTCCTACTTTGATAAACGGTAAACGATCTGTACTATCTTCCGTTGCTTTGACTTTATAAATCTTGCCCTCAGACTCAATATAGTAGATTGTCGTACCGCCAATTGTCTGACTCGCTAAAGCTTCTACTTTTCCACTGATAACCTCAGTCTGTTCACCAACTTCTCCATTTTCAGTCACCGTCAATCCTGAAAGGCTAGAAGCATCCGTTCCTGTGACTTGAGAAATTAAGAGCGCAATATCGTTGTTAACAGTAACCTGTTGATAATCTTCAGCATCAACAAGAGCGTATGATTTAACCAAGCCGGCATCATCTTTCAAGGATACTAAATAGTAGGCTGTATCTGCCAACTTAACCAGGCTTGGAGCAGTGGCTTTATAGCCTTTTTCCTGCACTTCACCTTCTGCGGACTCTTGCGCTGCTGTTTCAGTCGCCGAAGCCAATTTGTAGTTGGTAATTTCACGAGTTCTCATATTGACAAGAATAAATCCAAGGTTGGATGAATCAGCAGTTGCTGAGGTGATACCTGTGTAGAGATAAATATCTGAGCCGATAGAAATATAATTATAGCTGTCTGTTGTATTTTTCACACCAGTTTGACTGAAAATGGTATTCCAGAAACCATTTTGATAAGTATAGTGGTCATCTACACGGCTGATAACATTGTTTGCCGAATAAACACGGTCTACCCACTCTGGAATATCCTCCAGACTATACTTCTTACTTTCCCCTGTTACTGCATCCAATACAATAGCACCAATCGGATCATTTGATGAAAGTCCAAATTTTGGCTCGTAAATCGTTGCAATATAATATGGATTTCCTTGGTCATCCACTTCGAAGGATGGTTTCCCAAAAATAGTTGTCGGGTATTGCAGGCGAAGATGACGTAAGGTATCATTCAGCAAAAATTCGGAATCTGAATAGTGCATGGCTTTGCTCAACTTGGCAAGTTCTGCCTTCCCTGTTGTCTGATTAACCTTCACGTAGTAACCAATCCCATCTTGATGGTTGCTCAGCCATTTCCAAAAATTCTTATATTCCAAAGGCGATACACGGAATGGTTGCTGACCGATAGTAATCTGGCGATAATCATCCGAAATGCCAAACTGGGAGACCTTGTCAATGGTACCTAGATAAGTATCACCGATTTTTTCGGCTGAGGCGCGATCTAGGAGGGCCAATTTGGATATGTCTGTTTCAGGAAAATCTGCTTTAAAATCCGCATCCTTGACGCTTATGACAGCAGCGTAATCCTTAGCACGAAATACACGTGAGTTGATAAGCCCCAGCCCCAACAAAGCCAGGACAACCAATACCCAAATTCGTCCCAACCATTTTAAGTAAGCTGGCAGTTGCGAGGTTTTAATCTGATAGGTATCTACTTGTCTTTGGCGACCGGAAATCTTAGTCACCTTTTGAAAAGCACCTTTGGAGCTGAACATGGAAAGTATGAGCCAAACCAGTCCGACAGATTGAAGGAAAAATATCCAGAAGTCCACACTCAAAATATTTAAAGCAGGCAGCTGGTACCAGTAGTAGATTAGCATTTCCAAAACTAGGGCTAACCAGGCAAAAACAAATAATTTTCTTTTCATAATAACCTCCTTGACACAGATTTATTAGTTCTATTGTATCACAATTTTAATGTTATAATACAAGAATTATAAAATTTTTTTCAAGTTTCCATATTCGCCTGCAACTTTTATTTTTGGTATAATGTAAAACAGTAACAGACTAGAAAAGGAAAATTATGAAACTCATTTCTTGGAACATTGATTCTCTTAACGCTGCATTGACTGCAGAATCTCCGCGCGCCCTATTATCACGCGCAGTCATCGATACACTTGTGACAGAAGACGCTGATATTATCGCCATTCAGGAAACAAAATTGTCAGATAAGGGACCGACTAAAAAGCATCTAGAAATTTTGGAAAGCTACTTCCCTGGATATGCCAATACCTGGCGTTCATCTGTAGAACCAGCTCGCAAAGGCTATGCTGGTACGCTCTTCCTCTACAAAAACCATCTAACTCCAACCATTACCTTCCCTGAGATTGGTGCTCCAACAACCATGGATTCTGAAGGGCGTATCATCACGCTAGAATTTGACGACTTCTATGTCACACAAGTTTATACGCCAAATGCTGGTGATGGCTTGAAACGACTTGCTGACCGTCAAATCTGGGATGTACAGTATGCTGACTACTTAGCAAAACTTGATAGCCACAAACCTGTTCTTGCAACAGGTGACTACAACGTTGCTCACAAGGAAATTGACCTTGCTAATCCCGCAAGTAACCGTCAATCTCCAGGATTTACAGATGAAGAACGTCAAGGTTTTACAAATCTTCTCGCAAAAGGTTTTACAGATACCTTCCGCCACTTGCACGGTGATGTTCTCAACGCCTATACTTGGTGGGCACAACGTAGCCGCACCAGTAAAATCAACAACACAGGCTGGAGAATTGATTACTGGCTTGTCAGCGACCGCATCGCCGACAAAGTAAGTAAGTCAGATATGATTGACTCCGGTGCTCGTCAGGACCATACACCAATTGTAATGGAGATTTCATTCTAATAGTGGATATTAATACTCAATGAAAATCAAAATCAGACTAGCTCCAAAGGTTTGGGGAACCTTTGGAGGTTGGAGATAGAGCGAACGTAGTTCGTTTCTACTTACGCAGATAGAACCCTGTTACTATTTTGTTTCAAGGTAACAGGCTGAAAGGTTCCACTGGAGCCTTTCACTCATCAAATCAAGTCAACAACGTCTGATTTTGATTTTCGAAGAGTATAACATGATTTCAATTATCAGATAACAGATATTAAAGGCTTAAAACCCGTAGGTCTATTGCAAGGGTTTTAAGCCTTTATTTCTTATCACTCTACCTTGTTTTAATTTGCTTGATTTGAAAGCGATGTCATTTTATGATAAAATAAATATATAGATATACATTAAAAGGAGGGGTTATGGACCATAAAACTATCGAACGCAAATCTCTAACTGTTTCCTCTGTTGTGAACGGTTTATCTGGACTAGCAGGCATTGCCGTTTATATCATGACTGACCTAAATGCCCTCCTCCTAGACGGAGTCTTTTCTCTAATAGCATTTATTTCGTCCTTAGTTGCAGTTTACATATCGAAAAATAGCCATCGGAAAACCGAGACATTTCCTCAAGGACTGTATTTTCTAGAACCTCTCTACGCTATCATGAAATCTCTCGCAACTCTACTACTCCTTGTATTTGCTGTACTTGAAACTAGCGCGACAGCCTTTGCTTACTTTGTTCATGGAATCGGTCATCAAATGACTACAGGTCCCGTTCTACCTTATACCATAACCATGTTTTTTGTCTGCATGGGGCTTTACCTATACAACCGCCATATGAGTGCCAAAGTCAATCATCTGTCTACTATCATATTAGCAGAAGCAAAAGGCAACCTTATAGACGGACTCATTTCAGGTGCAATTGGAATTGCAATTCTTCTGCTCTATCTTGTTCCTATCAACTCTTGGTTAGGCTTCCTGCATTATACTGGTGACTTCTTTTTGACACTAGCACTAGCAATCATTTCATTTAAGGAACCTTGGAACTTATTAGTGGCATCTTTCAAGGAACTCGCCAACGGAACGATCCATTTCCCTGAAATACATGATTCTATCTATCAGCTATTGGAGCCTTACTTAAAGGAAGATAGCAATGATGTCGAAATCCATATTTTCAAACAAGGCATGAAGATTCGCGTTAAAATCCATCTCCACAATGTCCATCACGAAATTATCCAAAAACTCTTAGAAGATAAGCCTCAGATGCTCTATCTTTTGAAAAAACATCATGAATATATTTCAATAGAATATGCGCTATAATAAACAAAATCTCGGCTTATAAACCGAGATTTTCGTATTTTGTTCGATAGCCAATCTGTAAGATTTTACCATCCTGAATCAGTAGGGGACGCTTAATCAGCATACCATCATTAGCTAGAAGATTAAGTGCCTGCTCCAAGCTAAGACTATCAAACTTATCTTTCAAGCCTAATTCACGATAGCTATTACCAGAAGTATTAAAATACTTTTTCAATTCTAGTCCTGTCGCCTCCATCCAAGCTTTTAGCTCCTCTGCACTAGGCGGTGTTGACTTAATGTCAATAGCTTCAAATTCCAATCCCAAACTCTTCAACTCCGCTTTTGCTGCTCGGCAAGTCGAACATTTTGGATACTCATAAAATAAAATCATCTTTCACCTCAAATTCTGGATTCTCATGTCGCAAGAGCCAGATTTTCTTATCCAGTCCACCTGCATAACCTGTCAACTGTCCTTTCTGATTGAGAACTCGGTGACAAGGAACAATAATAGAATAAGGATTACGCCCAACTGCACCTCCTACTGCCTGACCAGAACGAAGGCCCAGTTGCTGAGCCAGTTGTCCATAGGTAGTCGTCTGACCAATCGGAATCATCTTCAATAATTGCCAGACATGCTCTTGGAAATTTGTTCCCACAGCTTCTAATGGAAGGGTTGAAAAGTCCACCTGATCCCCTGAAAAATACTTGTCAAGCAATCGAGCTGTCTGGTCTAAAATGGGATGGGAGGCTAAAATAGCTTTCTCGTTCAAGCCTCGTTCAAAATATTTTTGCCCTTCAAACCAGACCCCTCTTAATCCCTTATCACTAGCCATTAATGACATGGGCCCAAGTGGACTGTGATAGATTTGTTTATACAGCATGATTAGTTTTTATTCTGAATGACACGCACTTTGACAATTGCATCCGTTGCTTCAAATTTAGCAACCAACTGCTCAATTTTCACTTTATCCGCTTCATCCAAATCAAGTAAAGTATAGGCATAGTCACCTTTAGACTTATTGATGATATTATCGATATTGATTCCCAACTCAGATACAGCCGTTGTAATCGTCGCTACCATATTAGGAATATTCTTATTAATCAAGGTAATACGATACGGTGCATCTAGGAATTGTTTCACATTTGGGAAGTTAACTGAGTTGATAATTTCACCCGTCTCCATAAAACGACGAATGGTCTGACCAGCAGCAATAGCACAGTTGAGCTCTGCTTCCTCTGTTGACCCACCAACGTGCGGAAAGACGATAATGTTGTCCTTGTTGAGCACTTCTTCTGTCCCAAAATCCGTGATATAGTTCTTGATAACTCCTGCCTCAATTGCTTCAAACAAATCAGCATTATTAACCAATTCACCGCGGGCAAAGTTTATCAAGGTTGTTCCTTTTCTCATTTGACCAAAGCTATCCGCATTGAAGAGTCCTCGTGTCTTATCTGTCAAAGGAACATGAACAGTAATGTAATCCGCATTGGTAAAGATTTCTTTCAAGTCATCCACACGTTTGACATGGCTTGAAATGGTCCATGCAGTTTCTACTGATACATAAGGATCGTAACCGAGAACATTCATTCCCAAACGGCGGGCATCGTTGGCAATACGCGCACCAATGGCACCAAGTCCGATAACACCAAGAGTCTTACCTGAAATTTCTGTCCCAGCAAACTGCTTCTTACCTGCTTCAACCTGCTTAGGTACATCATCTCCTGACAATGTATTTGCCCATGCCGTCGCTCCGATATAGTCACGTGCTGACAAAAGGATGGAAGCAATGACTGCCTCTTTTACGGCATTGGCATTGGCACCTGGAGTGTTGAAGACAACAATACCTTTCTCTGTTGCCTCTTCGATTGGAATATTGTTAGTCCCTGCACCTGCACGAGCAATCGCTTTTAGATTTTCAGGAAAATCAAATCCATGCAAATTTTCAGATCGAATAATAAAGGCATCTGGATTTGCTGCATGATCTCCGTCAATCTGGAATTTATTACCTAATTCCTTAAGACCGATTTGATTGATATTGTTAAAAGTACGTACGCTAAATACCATTTATTTTTACCTAAAAAGGCGGAATAGCTACCGCCTTTTCTTTCTTTATTTCATTAATTATTTCCGAGTAACCAACGGTCGTCTTCACTGATTTCCTGGTAAAGACTCCGCTCGCTCTTGTGCTTGATTTTTTGATAGGCTAGACGTTCTCCATCTATTGGGACTTTACCACAATAGACATAGCCTAATTTTTTTAGAATGTGCTGCATTGTCTTATTCTGCTCGTGGGTATCACAGCGGAAATCCGGTCCTTTTTGACCTTCAATTAAACCTTGCAAAAAAGTTTGTATGATTCCTTGACCACGAAATTCGTCAGCTGCTGCAATTCTATGAAATGTTGTATATACAGGATGATTGTGCTGCCATTTTCCTTCATATATGGCTTCATATTCTGCTTCTTGACCACGATGAACGGCAGCATAAGCTGCCACCTTACCGTCCACTAGACCAACATAACCTTGGCCAGAAAGAATATCATCAAAGATATTCTCTTTATTTGGATACTCTCCCTGCCATTGATTAATACCAGAGGTTGCTAGAAACGTACGAGCATCTTCAAGAATATTGACAATAGCCTCCATCTCATTTGGATGTGCTAATCTAATTTCCATTAGGCATTCTCCGCTGCAAATTTTTTCATGAATTCAATCAATTCAACCACACCTTGACGTGGGAAAGCATTATAGAGCGACGCCCGCATCCCACCAACAGAGCGGTGACCTTTGATGTTTTTAAAACCTGCCGCTGTTGCTTCTTTGACAAACTTGGCATCCAATTCCTCACTTGGTGAAACAAAAGGAATGTTGGCTACTGAACGCTCTTCTTTTTTGCGAACAGGATTTGTATAGAAATTAGACTGGTCGATGTAGTCATAAAGCAAACCAGATTTTTCACGGTTGATTTTCTCCATCTCATCGACACCACCAATTTCTTTTACCCATTCAAAGACGAGTTTAGAAATATAGATAGAGTAAGCTGGCGGCGTATTATAAAGAGAGTCATTTTCTGCTTGAATACGGTAGTCCAACATGCTTGAAAGCATTGGTTGATCATTGAGGAAGTCCTCACGAACAATCACCACTGTCACACCAGCAGGACCAATGTTTTTCTGAGCGCCAGCATAAATCATGGCAAAATCTTCAACATTATAGCGAGCTGCTAAGATGTTTGAAGACATATCAGCAATAACTGGCACACCATTGGTGTCAGGAATATCATAAACTGCTGTGCCTTCAATGGTGTTATTTGTTGTCAAATGCACGTAAGCAGCAGTTGGATCAATATCATTTTTATCGAAGGTTGGCAATTCTGCATAGGTAATATCTTCAGTTGATCCAAGCAAAATTGGTTCAAAGGCAATTGTTTTAGACAGCTTCACAGCCTCAGTATAGGCTTTTTTACCCCATGAGCCACCTACAAGATAGTAGGCTTTCTTGCCTTGAGCGAAATTGAGGGGAATCATTGTGAATTCCAAAGAAGCTCCACCTTGCAAGAAAATAACCTTGTAATTATCTGGAATGGCCATCAATTCACGAAGCGTTGCTTCAGCACCTTTTATAATATCATCGAAGTCCTTGGAGCGATGCGACATCTCCAAAACGCTCATTCCCGAACCATTGTAGTCCAAGAATTCAGCTTGGGCGCGTTCAAGTACTGGTTTTGGCAATACTGCAGGACCTGCAGAGAAGTTGTAGATTGTCATAAAATCCCTCCATTAAGTTAGTCTGTTCATTATATCACAAATATTCAGACAATTCCATAAAATATGATTATTTTGTAAAAATATTCGGATTTCTTATATTTATTCTACTTTCTAAAGCTCTTCTTACTTTTAGCCATAAACGAGCCACTTACCTCACAGGGATTTATCAGTTTTCAATGAAAATGTTATGACCAGATTTGACTGTTTGGGGAGTGTCGCCAATTGTTATCTGCATATTAATACTCAATAAAAATCAAAAGTAGCTTAGCGGGGATATAGTTGAAGGCTGGAACTATAGAGAACTGTGTTCGCGTCATTAAGCCGACGATAGAACTCTGTTACTTTCTCATTTCAAGGTAACAGGCTGAAAAGATCCACTGGAGCTTTTCACTCATCAAGGCTCTTGACAACGGATAATTTTGATTTTCAAAGAGTATGAGCTTGCATAAACATACAAAAAACTAGGTCTTAACCTAGTCCATGATATATATCGTATACTTCTTGTTTTTTGAGTTGGTAGCGTTTGGCCACTTCTTTGATAGCCTGATTAGGTTTTATGCCACTTGCAATTTCCCTTTCTACCTCAGCCTTCAAGTCCACTTCGTCAGCAGAAGGATAGACTTCCTCACCAGCACCCTCGACAATAATCAAGCATTCTCCCTTAAGTGGATTTTCTTCCAAATACTCTAGTAATTTGGAAATGCTTCCTCTCTGGTATTCTTCGTATAACTTGGTCAATTCTCGAACAACCGTTACCTGACGATCACCATAAACTGTCAACATATTTTCTAAGGTATCTGCCACACGATATGGAGATTCATAGAAAATTTGCGTCTCAGGATAGGTCTTTTTTTCTTGGAAAAATTCTTTTTGCTGCCCCGCTTTTCTCGGTAAAAATCCATAAAAAATATGTGGCTGGGGTGCCAAACCAGATGCAATCAAGGCTGTAATTCCTGCCGATGCTCCTGGAAGTGCTACAACAGGAATATCTTCCGCAATCGCTGCCCGTACCAGGTCATGACCAGGATCCGAAATGGAAGGCAGGCCTGCATCAGAAACTTGCGCAATGGACTGACCAGATTTGAGCCAATCAATCAAAACTGGAATTTTTTCATGGGCATTGTGTTCATAAAAGGATATTTGCTTGGTTTCTACTTCAAAATGTTTGAGTAGGAGGCCTGTGTTTCTCGTATCTTCCGCTGCAATCATATCCACCTCTTTCAAGGTCTGAACAGCTCGGAATGTCATATCCTGTAAGTTTCCAATAGGCGTTGGCACCAGATATAAAGTCCCAAAACTCGTCTGTCCCTTAAATGATTTTTGTACTTTCATCCTAATCTCGATTCAATAATTCTACACAGAACATACAAGGTTCATCATTATCCCTACGTTGACCATAAGAGAAGGTACAAATATGGAAACCATCTTCGTAAATATTCTCCAAATTCTCCTTACCAAAGTTGGAAGATTTATGGCCTGTCTTATCTTCTTTTTCCAAACGTTCGCGCAACTTGGAATTTTCCAAACGGAGAGTCGTATTTTCATCAATAACTCCCTGTAAATGCTTTTTGATAGCATCCACTTCTGCCAACGTGGTTAGAAGATTCTGCGAAAAATCATCTAGGGCATCAAAAATTTCTTTTTTATCCATTATCTCCCTTTCTTTTATTTTACAGAGTTATGTACTCTAGACTATTTTGTAGACTTACGTTTGCCTGCCACATCTTCTTAGCCTTAAGAACAGCATCCATTTTTTCACGTACGTTTGCCGATTCCATCATTTTCTCAGATAATATCAGACTCAGAAGGTCAAACAAACGTCCCTGCTCAGCTTTTTCCACAGCTAAAGACACTAGGATTCCAACTTGCAAATAAGCACGTGTAGGCTCCACCAAGAGCAAGTCTGTAAATTTCTTTGTCTGTCCCATCAAATCTAAAAAGTTTTTATTTTCTGCTAACTTTTTCGCTTCTTCTTGACTTGAAACCAATTGAGCTAAGAGATTCGCTTGTCTTTTTAACAAGCCCTCCTCTTCTAACATTCGCTCCATGGCCGGAATATTTTTAGGAAAACCTATAATCTGTGTCCGACTCTTGATAGTAGGAAGGACAGCTTCTTCCTGATTGGTCAATAAGAAGATGTGAATGGCTGACTGAGGTTCTTCAATCACTTTTAGCAAAGAGTTGGCTGCGTTAGCATGCATTTTCTCAGCATCACGAATAATGAAAACCTGCTTATTGGATTCAAATCCAGATTGTGAAAAATTCTTAACTAATTCACGTATCGTATCTGTTTTGATAACATTTCCCTGCGGTGCAATAACAGTAAGATCTGAAAACTCATTTGCTTCAATTAGACGACAGGACCGACACTTCTGACAAGGAAGGACGCCTTCTTTCTCCTGACAAAATAACGATTGACTGAGAAAAATTGCCATATCAAAACTAGCAAAGTCACCTGAAAATAGATAGGCATGTGCCAAACGTCTCTGCTCTAAAATTGTCACAAAACGTTGAAATATACTGGGTTGTAAGTTTCTAAGTTCTTCAATCTTCATGTTCTTTCTGCAAACCGTTTCTTAATGACTGAAAGAGCATCTGCAACAACAGCCTCTAGTGGCTGACTGGCATCAATCTTTACCAACCGATCTGGTTCCTGCTCTAAAATACTAAGATAGCCTTGACGCACCCGTCTATGCATATCTGCTTTTTCCATATCCAAGCGATCCACATCACGGTCAGCATTGCGGGCAATTCGAGCCAGCCCCTCTTCTGTATCAATATCAAAATAGAGAGTTAAATCTGGTTTTAAACCATCTGTTGCAAACTGGTTGAGCCAATGAATGTCATCTATATCCAAACCCCGTCCAAATCCTTGATAGGCAATAGAGGAATCGATAAAACGATCAATCAAGAGCAATTTCCCCTGTGCCAAGGGAGGGAGAATCTTTTCTTTCAAATGCTGACGTCGTGCTGCAATGAACAATAACAGCTCCGTCTTATCATCCATCGCTGTATTTGCAGGATTCAGAATAATATTGCGAATTTCTTCTGCAATAGCCACTCCACCTGGCTCTCTAGTTGTGACTACTTCTGGCCCCAATTCCTGCAAGGCTGGCAATAACTGTTGCAATACAGTTGTTTTTCCAGCTCCATCTGGGCCTTCAAATGTAATAAAAAAACCGTTTCTCATCTTTCCCTCGCTCTTAGAACCTGTATGCACAGTTCAGCACTTCCATCTAAGGCTAGTTTTTCAACTAGTCTTCGTTAGTTTTTTTCAAAATACAGTCAGTATTCCCTCAAAAAAACTGCCCTGATTAGCGAAAAACTATCTCTTATAGTCGTTTAGTTTACTTTTAGTACTTGCTCCAACGATCTGAGAGATAGTTGGAGCTATGCGGGGGTGGGAGTAAAATAGTCCAGTGGACTATTTTAGCCCGAGCCAACTGCTTGGAAGTGAGGGGGAACTCTTTTTAGACCAGTCGAGTTCTTTCCCACTCCCGTTTGAACTTGAAAATAAGGAAACGACGCTTCCTCGCTCGTTGAAGTAACAAAAGAGAAACTAAATGACCATATATACAAGCATTTCACTTGTGAATACTGGTTCTTAGATATTCATTCCATTTTACCAAAAATTAGTCAAAAAATCACTTGAAAATTGACTTGTTTTTAAGGAGAAAATCTTTTAAAATTGATATATACACATATTCGGAGATGCTTATGGTTCGTTTGAAAAATATTTTACTTATTTTGCTTGGTGCAGGGCTATTTGCCTTTGGGCTAAATTATTTAATCATGCCCAACCGTCTATTCGAGGGTGGCGCGACTGGATTGACGCTGATTATTTACTACCTTTTTCATATTCAACCTTGGATAATGAACATTGTGATTAATATTCCATTGTTCATCCTCGGGTGGAAAATACTCGGAAAGAAGACTCTCTATCTCAGTATCTTAGGAACCTTTAGCGTTACCTTTTGGTTGGCCATTTTTGAAAAAATCCATTTTTCAATCAATCTACAACAGGATTTGATACTCGTTAGTATCCTTGGTGGGATTCTTATGGGACTAGGATTAGGAACCATCTTCCGTGCTGGCGGAACGACTGGGGGAAGCGATATTATTGCTCGTATCGGTCATAAATTCCTACCTTACTCCATTGGACAAATCATTCTTGCAGTTGATATCCTCATCCTAACTCTGATTGTTATTGTTTTTAAAGACCTCCGAACAGTTCTATATACTTTAATGATGGTTGCTATTGCTTCCAAGGTTATTGATTTTGTCACGGAGGGCGGATATGGTAGCAAGGGAGTTATGATTGTTTCCCAAAAATCTGACCAATTGGCTCAGGCTATTGATTGTGAAATCGAGCGTGGTGTCACCTTTATCAAAGCACAAGGTTTCTACAGCAAAGCCGATGTCAACATGATTTACTCAGTCATATATAAGAGCCAGCTCCAAGAGATGAAGGAGCTTATTCATCGCATTGACCCCCATGCATTTATCACCATTACAGACGCACATGAAGTACTCGGTGAGGGCTTTACTTTAGATCGAGATAAAAAACCAATAGAACGCCATTAAATAAAACCTGCAGTTTCGCTGAACTGCAGGTTTTATATTATGGATTGGTTTCAAGTGGTTGCTCTGCCTCAGACTGTGCTTCTTTTCCTTGCTCCAGCAAAGCAGCAATGATTCTTTGATCGCGTAGCTTAACAGAATCATTGATAGTCTCTGCAGATCGTACAATAGCTGCTTCCAACTCCCGACGTTTCTGACGCCCTTCATCAATAGCTGCAATAATGCCATTATTTTGGGCAACCAAACTTTCTGCCAATTTGGTAACAGATGCTACTGAAAGGGTCGGATTCTGTGCTGTGCGTTCCATCATCGGGATGGCTTCTTTTGATGTATCCGCAAGCATTTGAAGGGCAGCATTATTAGCATTGACAATCGCATCTGCCGTCTGGCTAGACTTGATAGATTGTTGTAAGATGCCCAACTGTGCAATGGACAATTTCATTGTTGGAATAGTATTGCGACGTAACATCCCAAGGCGCTGTTTCATATCCGAAGAAACCTTGACCAGATTACGCATCTGCGGTGTCGTTGTCCACGCGACATACAAGCGACTCATATACTCAGAATGTTGTTGTTCGAGGATATTAGCAACCTCTGTTACACGTGCCAACTTCTCAGAAGCTACTTGATAATCGACTGTAGTCGGTACTAAAGTTGCGAGGTTTTCTTGTGCCAATTTTGCACGCTCTGCAGCTTCCTGACCAGTCGCTTCAATAAAGGCGATGACCCCAACCAAATTCTCGATAGACTTGGTATTATTTTCAATCAAAAGCTCTGCAGAAACAATATTGCGTGCCAACACTTCTTCCTGCTTGACCACACTGGCTGCCATGCTATCCATTTTCTTTTCAATGGTCTGCGAATCAAAATAAAATTCCTGCAAATCATTCTTGGTCTGCTTGAACAGACGTTGGAAGAAACCTGGTTTCTTTTCTAATTCAGCAGTTGTGGAAATGTCCTTATACTTAGCCACAAAGCCATTCAATTCACGGTTGGTATTAGCCAAAAGCTCATCCACCTGTGGAATTTCAATCTTCTTCTGTTCTGACAAAATGTGATTGACCGTTGCATTGACTTCTTCTACCGCTTCCTTACCAAAATCCAAGAGGGCATTTTGATTAGCTAAAAAGTTATCCACCAATTGTGGTGCTTTAGCGCGAATGCCTGTCTGTTGTTCTGGGGTCAATTGAGCCAAGAAAGAAACTTTTGAATTATCTCCAGTCGGAGTCGCTTGAATAAGCTCTGTTGTCTTATCTTTGGTTGATAAACTATTATTAGCAATCTGATCAATATCGAAATTAAATCCTGACATCTTCTCTATTCCTCTTCTCTTTTCATCATACGCAGACTGACTTCAAAATCTTTCATATCAGCTTCGTTAAATTGTTTGATGGTATCATCCAAATCCTTATCAAAAATTTCCATGGCTGATTTTGCCTGCACCAATCGTTCTTCTGCGTTGAAATAATCTTTCGGTGATTTTTTGATTTTCAAATAGCCCTGTAAAATATCGTTAAACCGATTCATATTAGCCTCATGGATAGCTGTCAATTCTTCCCGCTTATCTGTCGCCTTTTCCAGCTTTTCAAGAATAACAAGATTGTCTCTTTGAATATTACAATAGGTTTCTAGAATTTCAGGAGCTAAATCCGCTATCATGCCTTGTTCATCCATCACAGCATTACCACCAGTAGAAACCTGTGTGTCAGTATTTTCTTCTGTTTTAGCTTCTGGCAGTTTTAAATGATATTTTAGTTGCAAGGTATCTACAACTTCTTTACTTTCATATCCATTCAGATATTTTCCAACTTTTTGATAGAGCTGATCTAATTCAAATAATTGTCCTAACAGTCTGCTTCGCAACTGTAACACAACCTTATCCTCACCCTTTTCCACCAAGAGCTCTTGATGCTTTTCATAGCCCGAACGAATAGATAGCGCTAATACCTGCAAGCGTTTTATAGAATCTCTATTCAAAAAACGCTGGATAGCCTCTCTCTTGTAAAAATAGCCAATTAAGAGTCCAATGGGCAATAAGATATACCAGAAACTCATGACAAAACCGATTGCCAATAAAACAAGGAGGGCCACAAGTCCTGAATTATTTTTACCATATTTCTTATACTTTTTATATTTGTGCCCCATAGAGCCTCCTCATACGTGATATACTTTATTATATCACATTCCCCTAAAATACTAGAATGATAGCTAAAGAAAAAAACCGAGAAATCTCGGTTTTTAAATATTTTTAGCAACAGTCGGAACCAAACTATCCACTTGGATACCTGCACCCTCGAAAAGAGTTCGAACTTCTTCAACATCAACTTTTCCGTCAATCTGCACTTCGATAACAACTTTTCCAGACTTGGTAGCAAGTTGCACAGTAGACACGATATTATAATCCTTATCTGCCACCAATCGAATAATTTTTTCTAACTCCCCTGCCTTATTTTCAACAAGGAACCGAGCGCGTACTCCTTCTTCTCCATAACCTGAGACATGAAGAAAAGCTGCAAAAATATCACGATCAGTAATGACCCCATACAGTTGACCGTTATCAACAACTGGAAGAATCCCCACTTTGTTTTTATACATGAGATAAGCAGCATCTTCAAGGCTAGCATAACCTGAGACTGTGATAACATTCTTAATCATCACATCCTTGACCTTAGTCTTATTCAAAAGGTAGTTCATCTCGTAAATAGATAGGCTAGTTGCTTTCGATGGACTAGCTTCTGCGATCGTTCCCTCAGTGACCAAACCAACCAACTTATCATTTTCAATAACAGGCAGACGGTGCAAATCCTGTTCACGCATAATATCTGCAGCGTGTGCAATGGTTGTATCTGGTGAAATATAAACAACTTTACGGGTCATAAAATCTTTAACAGACATAGGACTTCCTCCTTTGGTAAATCATACTTTATTATACCACAAATCCGAAAACGATTTCAATATTTAATGAAAAGAAATGAAAATCAATTCTTATCCAGTACCTTGAAAGGGATATGTGAATAATCTCTGTGCGTTTTTAAAAATTCCAAGGCTTCTTTTTTTACCTGTACGAGATTGACACCTTGGGCATTGGCCCCATAGACACAGCCACAATAGCACTGGCGATAAATGTCATACTCTTCACACATTTGAACTGAACGCTGATAGCCTCCATTTTTCTTAAAGTCACTCGGAAGATACTGGGTATCGTATAATTTCTGCACCTCAATCCCAACAGCATTGATGGTCTGCGAATTCTTATGTGGACTGATTGTCAAAGCCGAACCAAAATAGTCAAAACCAAGCTCAACTGCCTTCTCCGCAGTCTTATCCAACCGATAATCATAGCAAACCTTACACCGATCTCCTCCCTCTGGCTCATTGGCTAGATGCTGAGTTTTCTTGAAAAATTCCTGAGGGCTATAGTCAGCTTCTAGGTAGCCTACCGACTGTCCAGTTTTCTGATTAAATTCTTTGACAAACTGGGCCGTCACGGCTGCCCGCCGCTGGTACTCCGCCTTTGGATGAATATTGGAATTCGCAAAATAGATGGTTACATCTGCATATTGAGTCAAGTACTCCAATGTATAGGTCGAACATGGTGCACAACAGACATGCATGAGAATTTTCGGTCGAAACCCCGCTTCCTGCCACGTGCTTGCCATTTTTTGAAACACTTTATCATAGTTAACCTTTTGATTCGGTGATAGAGTCGATAAAATCTCTTCAACTTTAATCATACAAACCTCCAAATATACATTCATTATACTATATTTGAAGACCACTGCATAGACAGTAATAACATGAGAGAAGGCTCCCCATTTCCAACCTAAAAAGGTCCCCCGGACATTGATATAAAGAAAAACGCCTGCCGGCATCTCTCATCTCCAACTTAAAACGTGGGGTAACCCACTTATAAAGAAAACCGCTTACCAGCGGTTCTCATTTCCAACCTAAAAAGGTCCCCCGGACCCTGATATAAAGAAAAACGCCTGCCGGCGTTTCCTATTTCCAACTTAAAACGTGGGGTAACCCACGTTTTAACCACCCAGATATGCTTTTTTGACTTCTTCTGATGCGAGGAGTTCTTTTCCTGTTCCTGAGAGGACAACTTTTCCTGTTTCTAGAACATAGCCACGATCTGCAATAGCGAGAGCTTTGTTGGCATTTTGCTCAATCAAGAGGACAGTTGTTCCTTGTTTTTGGATATCTTGGATGATATCAAAAATTTCTTGAATGAAGATTGGAGCCAAGCCCATTGATGGTTCATCAAGGAGCAAGAGCTTTGGTTGGCTCATTAGGGCACGTCCCATGGCCAACATCTGTTGCTCACCACCTGAAAGGGTAGCTGCATCCTGGTTTTTACGTTCTTCCAAACGTGGAAAACGAGCAAAGATTTTTTTCAAGTTTGCTTGGTTTTCTTCACGATTGTTACGAAGGAAGGCACCCATTTCCAAGTTTTCCATAACTGTCAAGCCTGCAAAAACATGACGACCTTCTGGAACTTGTGATAAACCGTCTGCTACGATTTTACGTGCAGGAACTTTTTGAATCTCATTTCCAAGGAAAGAAATCGTCCCAGCTGATGGACGAACAAGTCCTGAAATAGTACGAAGGATAGAGGTTTTACCAGCACCATTAGCGCCGATAAGTGTTACAACTTCACCTTCATTAACCTCAAAGCTAACATCTTTAACAGCTTCGATAACACCGTAGTTCACGGAAAGATTTTTTACTTCTAACATTGCCATTAAGCTTCACCTCCAAGGTAGGCTTCAATTACACGCTTGTTATTACGAATTTCTTCTGGTGTACCATGGGCAATCAAACGACCGTACTCCAATACGTATATACGCTCCGTCACTTCCATAACTAAGCTCATATCGTGTTCGATCAAGATGATAGTAATGCCAAATTCTTCTTTGATCTTACGGATAAGTTGGGTCAATTCTGCCGTTTCTTGTGGGTTCATACCAGCTGCTGGTTCATCCAAGAAAAGAATTTTTGGTTCAGTCGCAAGGGCACGAACGATTTCCAAACGTCGTTGTTGCCCGTAAGGAAGGTTTTTAGCTAATGTATCTGCATCTCCATCCAAATCGAAGATTTTCAAAAGTTCAATCGCTTTTGTTTTCAACGCTTCTTCATTCTTATAGAATGCTGGAAGACGGAAGAAACTTGCAAATACTTCTGATTTACCATGGTTGCCAAGACCAATCAAAACATTTTCCAAAACGGTCATATTTTTGAACAAACGAATGTTCTGGAAAGTACGACCAAGACCAAGCGAAGCAATTTTTGATGGTGCTTTACCGTTCAAAATAGTCCCTGCAAGAGAAATTGTCCCCTCGCTTGGCTCATAAACACCTGTCAAGAGGTTGAAAAGAGTCGTTTTACCAGCACCATTTGGACCGATAAGACCAACCAATTCCCCTTCATGAAGTTCCATGGTCACGTCACCAACGGCAGTCAGGCCACCGAAGTTCTTGGTTAAATCTTTTACTTCAAGTAATGCCATTACTTAACCTCCTTCTTCTTGAGTAGAGCTGCTACGCTGAATTCCTTAGTTCCCAAAAGACCTCCTGGACGGAAAATCATCAAGAGAATAAGAGCTAATGAATAGATAATCATTGAAATATCAGAGTAACTCTTGAGGAATACGTTCAAAATACCAAGTACAATGGCTGCTACAAAGGTACCTGTGATAGAGCCCAAACCACCCAATACAATGATAATCAAAACGTTAACGGAGGTCATAAAGGCAAAGTCTTTCGGAACAATTGTCCCAACATATCCTGCATGGAGACCACCTGCAATGGCTGCCGTCATGGCACCAAATACAAAGGCTGAAACTTTCACAAATGTTGGATTGACACCTACAGATTCTGCCGCAATTTCATCCTCACGAACAGAAATTGTAGCACGTCCCATCGGACTGCGCAAAAAGTTAACTGTCACCAAGGTTGTGATGATTACAAAAATATAAACTAAAGGCCAGCTTGTAAAGAGTGGAATAGACATAATACCTGCTGCACCATTCGTTACACTACCACCATTGATAATTAAAATACGAATAATCTCTGCAACACCAAGAGTCGCAATTGCAAGGTAGTCACCTTTCAAACGAAGGGTTGGAATACCAACTAAAAGAGCTACTGCACCTGAGATTAACATCCCAACAATCAAGGCGATAGCAAATCCACCATAAGTTGGCATCATTTTCCCAAGAATACCTACTGCATAAGCACCAATAGCCATAAAACCAGCATGACCAAGTGAAAATTGACCCGAGAAACCAACAATCAAGTTTAAACCAACTGCCAAGATAATTTGAATACCAATTTGCTGAACAATCTGGATGTAATAAAAATTCAGAATCCCTGCTGATACAAGACCTTGAATAAGTCCAAAACCAGCCAATAAGATAGCCAACCAAATCGCATTAACTTTTAAATTTTGCTTCATGGTTACACCTTCTCTTTCACATTTTTACCAAGAATACCACTTGGACGCACCAAGAGGATGATGATCAAAACAGTATATACGATTGCATCGCGGAAAGTATCGAATTCAATCACATAGGTAAATGTTTCGATGATACCGATAACGAAGCCACCAAGCGCAGCACCTGGAATAATACCGATACCGCCCAATACTGCCGCTACAAAGGCTTTCAAACCTGGGGTCATCCCCATCAAAGGCTCAATCTGGTTGTAGTAGAGACCTAGGAGAACACCCGCAGCACCCGCAAGAGCTGACCCAAGAGCAAAAGTAAAGCTGATTGTACGGTTTACATTGATCCCCATAAGCTGAGCTGCATCGCTATCTACAGAAACCGCACGCATGGCCTTCCCCATTTTTGTACGTTTGACAATTAATTGAAGAGCGACCATCAACGCAAGCGATACACCAAGAATAATCAACTGGATATTGGTAACAGAAACTGGACCAAGGTTAAAAGTCACAGCTTCGATTGCTTGTGGAAAGGCTTTTACGTCTGCTGTAAAGAATTTAATCATAGTGTATTCTAAGAAGAAGGATACACCGATAGCCGTAATCAAAGCTGCAATACGTGTTGAATTACGCAAAGGACGATAGGCTAAAAACTCTATAACGACACCGAGAATAGCCGTCCCTACCATCGCTAGAATGAGAGCAACAAAGAAACGCGTTCCGCCATCTGCAATAAAAGTTAAATTATTTAATAGGAAGTACCCCATAAAAGCACCCATCATATACAAATCACCATGGGCGAAGTTAATGAGTTTGATAATTCCGTACACCATGGTATAACCAAGGGCCAAAAGGGCATAAACAGAACCAAGAATCAAACCATTGACAAGTTGTTGAAGCATAGGTTCACCAATCTTTCTAAATATTTTTCGAGCTCAATAGCATTATTACATTATACAAAATTTTCTGAAAATAAGCAAGTTAGATAGAGAGTTTAATCATTAAAATTACCGAAAATTTAACCAAATTTTAAAGCAACATGTATACTATTCTATACATTCTGGCAAGTGAAAAAGAGGGATTTCCCTCTTTTCGTCCACTATTAGTCAATAGAGATAGTATCTACAGATGATTCTTCTCCGTTTGTTAAACCAACAACATAAACTGATTTAACGACATTGTGCTCTTTGTCAACAGACATTGTACCAGTCACACCTTCAAAGTCTTTCAGAGCTGCAAGATTAGCTTTCACTGCTGCTGAATCAGCTGCACCTTTTGCCGCTTCTGCTGCCATGTAAACCGAGTCGTAAGCTAGAGCTGAGAACATTGATGGCTCTTCATTGTATTCTTTCACATAGGCATCATAGAATGCTTTTGCTTTTTCACTTGCTGATGTTACAAATCCAGAAAGGTAGTAAACATTTGATGCTGCTGATGCAGTTGCCAATTCAGTAAATTGTGGTGAGTCAAAACCATCTGAACCAAGAATTGGCTTGTCAATACCCAAACCGCGTGCTTGCTTCACAATTGTACCTGTTTCATTGTAGTAACCAGGCATGATGATGGCATCAAATTCTTTATCTTTCAATTTTGTCAAAGCAGCTTGGAAATCCTTATCGCCAGAAGCAAATGTGATTTCTGAAACAATTTCTCCTTTGTAAGCCTTCTTGAAAGCCTCTGCTACACCCTTACCATAATCAGAAGAGTTGTCAAAGTAAAGAACAACTTTCTTAGCTGACAAGTTCTCAGTAGCGTATTTAGCCATAATTTGACCTTGGTATCCATCTGTAAAGGTTGTACGGAAGAAGTATTCTTGGACCTCACCTTTATCGTTCACAACCAGGTTTGTTTGAGTTCCTGAAGGAGTAATCATAGGAACACCAGCAGATGTCAATGCTGGAATAGAGGCTGCTGAAGCTCCTGATGTAGCAGGACCAATCACAACGTTTGCCCCTTCACTTGCCAAGCTTGTTGCAACAGTAGCTGCCTCTGCTGTTTCAGACTTGTTGTCTTTTGTAATCACTTCGATTTTTTTGCCGTCAATACCACCCGCAGCATTGATTTCTTTCACAGCAAGGTTGGCACCTTTTTCCTCTGTTTGACCATAAGATGAAACAGCACCTGACAACTCCAAGTTGTAGCCGATTTTAAATGTATCACCTACAGAAGAACCTGCGGCTGAAGTATTGGTTGTCGAAACATTACCACATGCAGCAAGTAGAGCTACAGAGGCAAATGTAGCAAGCGCTACTGCAAATTTTCTTGTTTTCATGAAAACTCCTTAAATCTTTCTTAAATTTTACGATGTATCTAATATACTGAATTATCTGAAAATTGTCAACAAAAAAAGAAAAAATTTTTAAAATAAAAAATTAGCAGGTATGTATCCCCTGCTAATTCCGACTATCCTGCGACTGATGGTTCTTCATCTCTCCATAGATTACCTACAAAGTTTTGGTCTAATTCCTTAATGTACGAAGGAACCACTTTTTTTACAAAACGTTCCTTTTTCAATTTTAATATGGTAGCTTCTACTAGTTCTTGATCCATATACACCAAAACATATCGCAATCGTTTGGAATGGTAAACAATATCTCCATATTGACTGAGTTTACGTGCATCACGATTGTAGTGTAAATAGACAGTTAAGCAAGTGCGATTTTTCTTCTCAAACATGTCTTCTCCTCTAAAAATTCTCTTTCTATATTATACCGTTTTCAATGATAAATGAAAAGCTCCAACTACCTGTAAAAGAGTTGGAGCTAATAGGAATAGTCAGTGTTATTACATATTTGTCACTGCTTATTTGACTTTTGTATTGTCCATAATCTGGTCAATAAATCCGTAAGCCAAGGTTTCTTCTGCTGACATCCAGTAATCACGTTCTGCATCCTTATGGATTTGCTTGACTGTCTTACCTGAATTGTCTGCCAAGATTTTTTCTAGCTTATTACGTGTTTTTAATAGGTGCTCTGCTGCAATAGCCATGTCTGTTTGCTGAGTGCCACCACCTGTTCCACCCATCGGTTGGTGAATCATGTACTCTGCATTTGGCAACATGAAACGTTTGCCCTTGGCACCGCTTGATGCAATGATGGTTCCCATGCTCGCAGCTGTTCCCATAACGATGGTTTGAACATCAGCTTTAATGAAATTCATCGTGTCTACAATGGCAAGACCTGCTGACACCGATCCTCCTGGCGTATTAACATAGAGGTAAATATCCTTTGTAGGATCTTGGGCATCAAGGAAAAGCAATTGTGCAATGATAGAGTTTGCCATATTGTCCTCAACTGGTCCTGTCAACATGATAATGCGATCCTTGAGCAAACGGGAATAAATATCATACGAGCGCTCACCACGGCTAGTTTGTTCAATAACTACTGGAATCATAAAATTACTCCTTTTCGAGATTTTCTGTACCCATTATATATGAATAGTCAAAATTGGTCAAATAAAAAACACGATTTCAGGAAATGAAAAAGAAACCAGCAGAGCTGATTCCTTTTAATCAATTATTTTGTACCGAACAAGCGGTCACCTGCATCTCCCAAACCTGGTACGATGTAGCCTTTTTCATTGAGTTTTTCATCCAAAGCTGCTGTGTAAATATCAATGTCTGGATGTGCATCTTGAAGAGCTTTTACACCTTCTGGAGCTGAAACAAGAGCAACAAATTTGATATTTGAAGCACCGCGTTTTTTCAATGAATCAACTGCAAGAATAGCTGAACCACCTGTAGCAAGCATTGGGTCAACTACAAAAATATGACGTTGATCAATGTCTTCTGGTAATTTCACAAGATACTCAACGGGTTGAAGGGTTTCTTCATCGCGGTACATACCGATGTGACCAACTTTAGCTGCTGGTACCAAGCTTAGCAAACCATCAACCATACCAACACCTGCACGAAGAATTGGTACGATAGCTAATTTTTTACCTGCAATTTGTTTCTGAACTGTTTTAGTGATTGGCGTTTCAATCTCCACATCTTCAAGTGGCAAGTCACGCAAAACTTCGTAACCCATCAGCATCGCGATTTCATTAACCAACTCACGAAAATCCTTTGTTGAAGTAGATGTACGACGAAGGATAGACAACTTATGCTGAATGAGTGGGTGTGAAATGACTTGGAATTTCCCCATGATGATAAAACCTCTCTTTTTTGTTTTTTCTATTTTACCAAAAAAATTGAAAAAATGCTTGAGAATATGGCAAATTTATTTATTTTTTGAAAACGATAGCTTCAAAAGGTCTCAACATCCCTTTATTAATCGCCTCTTCGTTTTCATAATTGTTCATAAAAATAGAATATTCTTCCACAGCTATAGTATAAGCCTGCTCCTGGCTTGAAAAGTTTACTAATATGATGAAATCATCCTGTTCATCATATTTACGGTAAGCCATTACCGAGCTATTTCCAGTCTCCATCACTTCATATTTTCCTTCAGACATACAAGGATACTCTTTCCGAAGAGCGATTAATTTTTTATAGGTATAGAAAAGCGATTGTTTGTCTGCAAGTGCTTTTTCAACGTTGATGTCTTTGATAGTATCTCCCAAAGCCAGCCAGGCTTGACCTGTACTGAAGCCCGCTCCTTCTGCTCCTGTCCATTGCATTGGACGGCGAGCATTGTCACGACCTTTGGCATTTATAGAAATAATCAATTCCTCCTTGGTGAAGCCATTTTCAATCCGTTCCGCATACATGCGACGTGTTTCAATATCGTCCGCTTGGCTAATATCTGTAATCGGAGTATTGATCATACCGATTTCCTCACCTTGGTAGATATAAGGTGTCCCTGACATAAAATGAAGATAAATAGCCAACATTTTACCACTTAGCTCACGAAATGCAGGTTGATCATCACCGAAGCGAGAAATGGCACGAGGTAAATCATGGTTATTCCAGAAAAGTGAGTTCCAGCCTTTACCAACCAGTTCAGTCTGCCATTTGGATAGAACCTTATGCAGACGAGCTGGGTCAAGCGGTGCCAAATCCCACTTTTCTTTCCCTTCCTGCTGATCAAGTCCTACGTGTTCAAATTGGAAAATCATCGAAAATTCTTTTCGATCAGGATGCGAATATAACTGAGCATTTTCTGGATTGGCACTCCAGGTTTCCCCGACAGTCACTAAGTCGTATGCACCAAAGGTTTTCTCATTTAATTCCTGAATAAGAGGATGGAGAGTCGGTCCATCAGCTGTAATTAATTTTTCCGGTTCTTTTCCAATCAAATCAATCACATCTAGCCTGAAACCGCCGACACCTTTTTCAATCCAAAAATTGATCATGTCCCAGATTTCTTGTTTCAGAGCAGGATTTTTCCAGTTCAGATCTGGTTGCTTAACAGAGAATTGGTGGAGATAGTATTTGTTCAGATGTGGAACGTATTCCCAAGCAGAGCCTGAAAAGGTCGAGCGTAATTCATTCGGCTCATCAGCCCAAACATAATAGTCATAATAGGGATTATCTGGTCCTTTGAGGGCTTCTTGAAACCAGAAATGTTCATCCGAGGTATGATTGAGCACCAAATCCATGATTATTTTGATATTGCGCTTATGGCCTTCTGCAATCAGCTCTTCCATATCTTCCATGGTCCCAAATTCTGGAGCAATTCCTTGGTAGTCACTGATGTCGTAACCATTGTCATCCATGGGTGACTGATAAACAGGACTGAGCCAAATAGCATCAATTCCTAGCTCGTGAAGATAGTCTAATCGGCTGATAATCCCTCGAATATCCCCTACTCCATCTCCATTTGAATCTTGAAAACTACGAGGGTAAATTTGGTAAATGACGGACTTCTTCCACCAATCTGTCTTTTGTATTTCTGACATTTGATTGATCCTTTCTGTACAATCTTATTTACGCAAGAAAAGGGGAATCCCCCTCTTTCTATATAATCATATTATAACTCAATTGTGGTAATTTTGCCCTCTTCTATTTCAACAATTTCAAAGGTTTTTTCTTTTAGGTTTGCTGTTAGACGGGCAGACACCCCTGCATCTTGATTATTCCAGAAAATTTCCATACTTGTTTCATCCAGCATCTTAACAGAAAACTCTCCGTCGAAAGCTGGACTTGTATTGCGGAATTTAAGGAGTCTGAACAAGGATTGTACAACTGGCCGTTGTACTTCGTGCTCAATTTCTTCCAAATCATAGTAATGGCGATTGATATTGCGACCTTCCTTACTTGATTCTAAAAGTTCAATATCATTTTCGCCTGCAAGTAAACCAACATAGTAAATCTGTGGAATACCTGGTGCAAAACATTGAAGAACTCGCGCTAATAGGTAATCTTGATCGTTATTGCCAAGGGCAGAATAATATGTACAGTTAATCTGATAAATATCCAAATTATTATAGGCTTCTGTACTATAAATTTTCTTCACATTAGCACCTTGTGCATATAAGGCTTCACGCGTCTCCTCTGTCTCCTCATCCGTCAGCAAATCCTTAACGTCCACAACACCTATTCCATCATGTGTATCAAGAGTTGTAAATTGCTTACGAGGGCAAATCTCCATCCAGTGAACCAGACGATTGACATGACTAGAATACAAAGCGTGGAGAACCAGCATTGGCAAGGCAAAGTCATAAACATAATAATCCTGTTCCGCAATTTTTTGCTGAATGGTGTAGTGTTCATGAATTTCTGGTAAGATTTCTACATCTTTTGGTGCTAATAACTGACGTGGAAAATGGAGCATTTCCCAAATATCAGGCTCCACAAAGAAACAGTTGGTTCCTATTTTTTTATTGGCATAAGCAAAGGCGTCCAAACGAATAATCGAAGCTCCATGTTCTGCCAACTGTTCTAAATTTTCTTGGATGAACCGACGTGTTGTCTCTGTAGTCACATCCAAGTCAATCTGTTGCTCATCAAAGGTACACCAGACCTTCTCCTCGCTACCATCAGCAAATGTTGCAATTCTATATGGAGCACGAGGTTTGCGTTTGTATATCAAATCAACATCTTCTTGTGTTGGCTCACCATTTGGCCAAAAGTTTTTATAGCGAATAAACAAATCCGCATAAGCTGATTTATCTTTCTTTTCAAGAAAATCAAGGAAATAAGGAGATTTTGCAGAAATATGATTGATCATAAAATCGAACATGAGATAGTAGTCTTTGCTTAGTGCTTCAATATCTGACCAATCTCCAAATGCAGGATCTACCTTTGTATAATCCATTGGCGCAAACCCACGGTCACCTGATGATGGGAAAAACGGCAGAATATGGATACCTCCCACAACATCCTTCAATGGCCCCTCAAGAACTTTTTTCAAATCCTTGAGATTCTTGCCTAAACTATCCGAATAAGTAATCAACATAGCTTGATTTTTAATTTTCATAGATTTTCTCCTTTGCAAGCCTTTTCTTTTTTCATTGTTAGAAAAGGTTGAACAAGTCAACCTTTCGATTTATTTGACAGAACCACTCGTCATACCTGAAATAATATGTTTTTGGAAGATGAGGTAGACAAGTAGGATTGGGATAATTCCTACAACATAGGACGCAAATGATGGTCCATAATCACTGAAATACATGCCTTGATAGTTGTATTGGAAAAGAGGTAAAGTCCACATACTTTGATCACGGTTCAATACTAGTAAAGGCAAGAGGAAATCGTTCCAAACCCAGAGGGCATTGATAATCAAAACAGTTGCATGCATAGGTTTCATAAGTGGGAAAATGATTTTCCAGTACATGGTAAATTTATCACAGCCATCAATAGCTGCCGCCTCATCCATTTCTTCAGGAACAATGGTCTTAATATAGCCGACGTAGAGGAAGAGGGCCTGAGGAACTGCATAGGTCAAATAGAGGATAATCAAACCGACAATATTGTTCAAACCAAGGCTTGACATTAATTTGGTCATTGGGAGCATAATCACTTGGAAAGGTACAAAAATCCCAATAATCAAGAAAAAGTAGATAAAGTTAAACACTGTCTGGCGTTTCATTTGACGGGCTACGGCGAAAGCTGCCATTGGAATAACCAGTAAAATCAAGCCAACAGCTACAATCGTAATCAAGGCAGAATTGCCAAAATATTGTACAATCCCATCATTAAACAAGCGTTCGTAGTTATTTAAGGTGAAATGTTCAGGAAGACCAAAGAAGTTGCTCGTGATTTCCTTGGTTGGTTTAAACGAACTTATAATCGTCACAAGTAGCGGAATAAACATGAAGAGAATACCGCTGAAGAGCACGAGATAGACCCACCAATTTTTTTGTTTTTGAGTATTCATGACAGTCCTCCTAAATTTCAAATTTCTTCGAAATTCTCATCTGAATCAATGAGATGACAATAATGAAGATGAAGAGTACTACAGCCAAAGCATTGGCATAAGAGAATTTGTTGTCTACAAAGGCATAGTTGTAAACGAGTAAACCCAAGGATTCTGTTTTGCCATCTGGTCCACCACTTGTCAATGCAAAGATAAGATCAAATGCTGTCAAACCTGATTTCATAGCCAAGATGAAAACCATACTGATAGATGGCAATAAGAATGGAAGCTCAATGTTGAAGAACTGTTGAGAACGACTTGCACCATCGATTGCAGCTGCTTCTTTCACATCTTCTGGAATACTTTGTAAACCAGACAAGAAGATGATGACTGGCATCGCCAACCCTTGCCAAAGAGCTACAAAAAGTACAGCTAGAATGACCGTATTTTCTTGAACCAATAAGTTTTCCATCAACCAATCGATATGCAGAATCTCACCAATCTGTGTAAAACCATAGTTGAACAATTGGACAAAAATCAATCCTAAAGTGACTGTGGATAGCACTGCTGGGAAGAAATACCAAGTTCTAAAGAAACCAACTGCTTTAATCTTACGATTGAGGAGACTAGCCAACCAAATCCCTATAACAATTTCTCCGATGACCAAACCAATGGTGAAGATAATGGTAAAAGTCATGGAAGTATAAAAATCAGGATTTTTTAAAATATCTAAGTAATTCTGAATACCGATTAGTTTGAAATCAGATGTTAATCCATTCCAATCCGTCAAGCTATAATAGATACCTGTAAATAGAGGATAGAAGAAAAAGATTAACTGTAAGCCAATTGGTATGGCAACAAATAGATAGGGCCAATATTTAGCAATAAATCCTTTTTGATTCATCATGGTACTCCTTTATTAATATGTTATAGTTACTTAGTCTCAGTTCAAGGAATCCCATAGGGCTACTAAAACTGACACTAGGCAACTATAAGGAGGCTAGGCTGCAACTAGCCTCTGCTTATAGTTTTTCTGAATTATTTTTTCATTGGGTCAAAGAATGCATTCAGTTTTTTCACTAATTCTGCTGAGTTTGGATTTTTAACCATTTCAACAGTGATATTCCAGAACTCTTCTTCTGATTCCCATTCAGATTGCAACCAAACAACGTGTTTGTCAGTGAAGGCATATTGTGTCACTCCAGCAGTTTCTTCAAACTTGCCTTCAGTGTCTACTCCTTCAACTGAAGTTGGTGAGCCATCTACATCATAGTATTTTTGCATTACTTCTGGACGAGAGAGGTATTCTAGGAATTTTTTAGACTCTTCTGGATGCTCTGTATCTGCGGAAATAGATAGAGCAAGGTCTGCTGCACCGATGGTATAGTCGCCACCTTCTTTATCACCAGGGAAGGTAAACATACCATATTCAAATTCTGGTTCTTGTTGGTTAACAGCTGTAGCTGCCCATGTACCTTGTGGAAGCATGAGAGCATCTCCTGCCGCAAAAGCTGCCACTGCATCTGCATAGAGTGCTCCTGTTGCACCTTTTTGTCCATTATCTGTCAACAATTGCAAGCGTTCTAAGACAGCTTTTGTTGTAGCGTCATCTTGAATCGCTCCCTTTGCACTGCGGATCAGAATATCTTCAGCACCATCAAATCCACCCGCAACAGTTACCCAAGCTAACTGATGGTAGCCGTTCAATGACCAAGCATCGTTCAATGAAAGAGCAAACGGTGCTGCACTACCATCAGCCTTGATTTTGTCTACCAAAGCCACAAATTCAGCATAGGTAGTTGGAACTTCGAGCCCCAACTCTTTGAACTTATCTTTATTATAGTAAATACCATAGGCATTTGCTGTCAAAGGAAGGGTGTAATTTTTTTCATTAACAAGATAAGGCGTTACAGCACCATCTTTTAGATGACTAAGACCTGCATCATCACCAATTTCTAGGAAACGACCATCCGCTGCGTATGCTTTGAAGTCCGCATTTTGTGGATAAATGTTGATGACATCTGGCGCTTCGTTATTTGCCATACGGGTTTTTAAAACAGTTCCTGCATCTGGTACATTTGAAAATTTAACATCAATCGTAGGATTTTCTTTTTCAAAATCATCAATAATTTCCTGCAGAGTCGCTTGCATTTCAGGTTTTTGTGAGAAATATTCAATTTCTACCTTATCGCTACTACTTGCATTCCCACAAGCAACCAAAAAGCTGGCAAAAGCACAAACCGATGCACATTTTAAAAATGTTTTCATTTTCATTATAAAATCCTCCTAGATTTTGTTAAAAATATATTGTACACTAAAATAATCTTTTTGAACATGTGGCATTGTAAGACCAATGTTCATCAGTTCATCCCCATAGAATGTTTCTCCCAATTGAGGGCATTCATACAAGGCATCTGGGTCTAGCCCCTTCAACCGGACATGAAGCAATGGTGCCTCCGGTTTAGCAAGAATTTTTACAAATGTAAAGACCGCTTGATTCTTATCTTGACTAACATAATTGGCAGCCCAGGTATTGGTCGTCTTTTTCAGACGGTAGAGCTGACCGAATTGTATAGTTTCACGAATGGAGTGATAGGTTTCGATTTGCTGACTGATTTCATCCAATTCCTTTTCCGAAAGTTTCGTTAAATCCAGCTCGTAACCAAATGCTCCTCCCATCATAGCCACATTGCCTCGTGTAGCAAGAGGTGTGATACGACCAACCTGATGGTTTGGAACGGCAGAGACGTGTGCACCAATTGAGGAAGGGGGATAAATCAAACTAGTACCTTCTTGAATAGATAAGCGCTCAATCGCATCTGTATCATCACTTGCCCAAGCTTGCGGCATGTAATACATGATTCCCAAATCATTACGACCTCCACCGCCTGCACAGGATTCGAAAAGAATATCTGGGAACCCCTTGGTAAGGTGGTCTAATACACGGTAGAGACCTAGCATGTAACGATGGTGGAACTCAAAGCGCTGGTCATTTGCTAAACCTTCAGGGATATTGGTGATATTACGGTTCATATCCCATTTTACATAAGAAATATTGGCTGATTCTAATATTGAAGAGACGCTATCAATGATGTAGTCACAGACTTCCTGCTTGGTCAAATCCAAAACTAATTGTTCTCGGCTGTAAATTGGTAAGCGTCCTTCTGTGCGAATTGCCCAATCAGGATGTTCACGATAAAGATCGCTATCAATAGAAATCATCTCTGGTTCAAACCACAGTCCGAATTTCATGCCAAGCTCATTTATTCGCTCTGCTAAGCCATTCAAACCATTTGGCAACTTATCCAAATTGACTTTCCAATCGCCCAATGAACTTTCATCGTTGTTTCGTTTACCAAACCAACCATCATCCAGAACAAATAATTCAATACCAGCTCGACTTGCGACCTGAGCTAACTGTAAAATCTTTTCTTCTGTAAATTCAAAATAGGTCGCTTCCCAGTTGTTGATTAAAATGGGTCTTGGTTTGTTTACAAACGATGATCGAATGAGGTGTTTTGTGATAAAGTGATGACTATTTTGTGTCATGCCAGTAAATCCTTTATCAGTATATGATAAGAGAACTTCTGGAGTTTGAAACCGGTCATCCTTATCCAATTGCCATGAGAAATAGTGACTTTCCAATCCTAATCCCAATCGACTGGTTTCCATGGCTGTCGTTTCGACAAATGCTGTAAAGTTGCCACTATAGACAAGGTGGGCCGCATAAACATCGCCCTTGTCCTCACTTGCATCGGGTGAGGCTAGTGCTAAGAAGGGTGTTCTTGAGTGACTTGAAGCACCTCGAATGCTACCAATCGAATACTGACCTTTTGTCAATGGGGTCTGTGTCCACTCTTTTTCATAAGCATAGCGTCCTGTCAAGCTGTGAATAATGAAATCTTGATGTGGAAAATCAAGAGTTGCAGACAAGACCTTCTCTAGTTTGCATGGATATTTGCCAGTTTGAATTGTAGCTGACCGTGCGAGATAAGAAGCTTCTTCAAAAACAGAATACTGAAGTGTTACGGTAACATCTGTCAACTGATCATAAAGATCAATTTCAAGACTCTCTACTTCTTCTTGATTTCCAAAACTTGCTGGTAACCCCCTCAGTTCTTTTTTCCCCTTGTATAATCGATACTCTTTGTATTTTAGGTCAAGAGTAACTCCAAATTCGTTCCGAACATCTATTGCTGAGGTTCTAAAATCTCCCAGACCATTGCTAGAATATTCGAGTGGGAGGACATCCAATGAATATGTCCTATCCCCAGTAATTGGACTCGGAGAAAACGATCGATCTAAATATGTTATTTTGTTTCCATCGCTAAATTTTTCGATTTTTTTCCCAAAATAACGATGAACCAGATCTCCTGTTTCCAACACTTGGATGATATAAGAGAATTCTCTTGTTTTCAGGTGAAAAATCTGTTTTATTTCATGAATCTCAATCACATTCATCTCTCCCATCTCTTCTTTATGCTATTATTTTACAAAATGAAAACGCTTTATTTAATAGCCTTTTGTATTTAAAACATGTTATAATGTTTCCTAAGGAGGAGTAAGATGAATATTCTGAACATCTATAACGAGCTTGATAGTCACAACTTTGACCTAAATGTAGACCATTACGGTGCCGAACAATGTGACAAGGGCTATTCCTTCGGTCCTACTATCCGTGATAATTTTGTCCTGCATTTTATTACAAAAGGAAGAGGAAAAATTCTTGTTGATGGAAAAACAAGCTATCTTGCTGCAGGCGATTTATTTATTCTTCCAAAGGATGTTTCCATTTTCTATCAAGCTGATGATATAGATCCTTGGACCTATATATGGGTTGGCTTTAGTGGATCACGAGCAAAAGACCTACTGAATCAAAGTCAACTGCTAGAAAACTACTACCTCCACTCCAATCTAGAGTCACCAATTCTAGGCTACATGCATCAGATTAACCATGTTCAGATGCATCCCATCCCCTCTATCACAGAATTGGTCTTAATTGGCTATCTCAATCAACTCTTAGCAGCACTCATCGAGGAATTTCCAAGTGAAACATTAATTAAGCCTGAAACACAAACCAAGCATTATGTTCAGCAAGCCATCAAGATGATCCATAACCACTATGCTCATCCAATTAAAGTTTCTGAAATAGCAGATTTTCTAGCTCTAAGCCGAAGCTATCTCTATAAAATTTTTAAGCAGGAAACTGGCTATTCTATCAAAGATTATATTTTACAAGTAAAAATGAATCGTTCTTGTCAACTATTAGAAGATGCTTCTCGGAGTATCACTGAAATCGCCTATTCTGTCGGCTACCAAGACCCTCTTACCTTCAGCGCGGCCTTTAAAAATTATTTCCATATGAGCCCGACAGAATTTCGAAAAACACAAAAAAATAAGGATTAGGTGATTATACTTACACCTAGTCCTTATTTCTTTATCCAAAAACCTTACCAAGTCGCTGACAAGCTTCTTCAATGACATCAAATGGAGCTGCCACATTCAGACGTGCATGGTGCTTACCTTCCTTACCAAAGGTCAAACCATCATTCAAAATCAACTTCGCTTTACAATGAAGAATATCAAAGAGCTCCGCATGCTCTAACTCATAAGCAGAAAAATCAAGCCAGATGAGGTAGGTTCCCTGGGGCTTCATGACCTTGATCCTTGTATGGGTTGTCAAATACTCCTCAACAAAGTCTATATTTCTCTCCAAAATAACCTTCAACTCCTTCAACCACTCATCTCCATAAGTGAAAGCAGCTTCCGTGGTTAACAAGCCAATCGTTGGAATCTCGTGCTGATTATTTATCAATTGACGCTTAGCGAAAGTCTTGCGAATGCTTGGATTTTCAATGATTGCAAAGCTATTTTTTGTACCAGCAATATTGAAGGTCTTGGTCGCAGATGATAAGATGATTGAAAACTCTTTAAAACTTTCATCCACTGTGTTAAAGGAATAATGCTTGTGACCATATAAGGTCAAATCTTGATGGATTTCATCTGAGACAAGGATAACACCATGTTTCTGACAAAGACGTCCAATCGCCAAAACTTCCTCTCTTGTCCAAACCCTACCACCTGGGTTGTGGGGATTACAGAAAATATAGAGTTTAACTTGATTCTCTACAATGTCCTTTTCAAGCTGGTCAAGATCAAGCCTAAAAATACCATCCACATCAACTAGTGAATTGGTGACTAGCTGACGATTGTTTAATTTGACAGTCCGTGCAAAGGGTGGGTAGACTGGCGTGTTAATTAGGACTGCATCCCCTTCTTCGGTCAAAGATTGAATAGCTACAGATAAAGCAGGAACAACTCCTTCGATGAGTAGGATGGATTCTCTTTCAATCTTATAGCCATGCTGTCTATCTTCCCAGTCAATAATAGACTGATAGAGGCTATCACTAGCATAAGGATAACCAAAAACATGATGATCTGCGTAGTCACGGATAGCTTGGCGAATTTCTGGAAGTGGCTCAAAGTCCATATCTGCAATCCACAAGGGTAAGAGTTCTTTATCCGTCTCTACCTTTCTCCATTTTTCTGCATGCTGGGATAGGCGATTCGGACTATCTATAAAATTATACTGTGTCATATCTTATCCCTCCAAGGCTGTTTTTAAATCTGCAATCAAGTCTTCCGCATCCTCTATACCAATAGATAAACGAAGTAAATCATCTGTCAAACCGTAAGAATGACGGGTTTCAGCTGGAATATCTGCGTGGGTCTGAGTGGCTGGATAGGTAATCAGACTCTCTACTCCACCCAGACTTTCAGCAAAGGTAAAGACTTTCAGGGTGTTGAGAATATGGGGAATCCGACTTTCATCTACCACCTTAACAGAAATCATCCCACCTTTTCCTGTGTAGTAAACTTGCTTGACTGCTGGACTCTTCTCCAAATAGGCAACAATTTTCTGAGCATTTTGTGTCGCCCGCTCCATTCGAAGCGAGAGGGTTTTGAGTCCACGCATGAGTAAGTAAGAATCCAGTGGAGATAGGGTTGGCCCCGATGTATTTTGGTCATAAAAGAGCTTATCATATAGGGCTTGATCATTGGTCATCAAAGCGCCAGCTAGTACATCATTATGCCCAGATAGGTACTTGGTTGCTGAATGTAGGACAACGTCCGCTCCTAGAACAAGTGGATTTTGATAAATAGGGCTATAAAAAGTGTTATCGACAATTACCTTAGCACCTTTGGCATGGGCGATAGCCGAAACCTTAGCGATGTCAAACTCCACCATGAGTGGGTTGGTCGGCGTCTCCAGATAAACATAGTCTGTCTCTTCGGTGATGGCTGCAATCAGCTCCTCCTCGGTGTTTGCATAGGTAAATTGAAATCTACCGATACTCTCTTGCTCATTGAACCAGCGGAAGGAACCACCGTACAAATCACGCGCCGCTACCACTTGACTCCCTACAGGAAAACCATTAAAAAGTAAGGCCAGAGCAGCCATTCCCGAGCTCGTTGCTAGGGCATAGTCGGCTTTTTCAATAGCTGCCAAAGTCGTCTCTAGACTGGCACGTGTCGGATTTTTTGTTCTCGTGTAGTCATAACCTGTCGATTGACCAAACTCAGGGTGTTGATAGGTCGTCGAAAGGTGAATAGGGGAAATCAATGCCCCAGTTTTTTCATCGTTATTGATGCCAGTATGTGCCAAAATCGTATCAATCTTATAATCTATCATAACATCTACTCCATTCTAACTTACAATCTAGTCTAGCATGAAATAGGAGATTTGGTGTGAAAAATATCCAAAAATACTTATAGAAAAACAGCAAGCTTTGTTATAGTTTTTATTTATAACAATATCTCCCCCCTTACATATACTTGCTGGATTATCCATTATTAATTTGATATAATGACAAAGAGGTGGTCATTATGAAAATCAGATTCAACAAATACTTCTACCGTTTCAGTAATTTTTATTCTATGGTATTTTGGATTTGCTTTCTGCTACCAACTGCCAATGATAGCTTTGATCAGTGGCCACTCTGGTATACAAGCCTAATTCTAATAATCATTCCTATTCATATTTTCAGGGCTTTTTTCCTCAACGAAGAAAAGGAGCTCACTCGCATAGGTTATATCTTCTATATCGGATTGATTGTATTGATTATTTTCCTACGTTTTATTTTTGGTAAAAAGCTGAAAGGAGACAAGAATGTTTAAACAATTCAATACAGCATTTTATCGAACTTGGGAATTTTATTTCTCCATTCTTTGTATCCTACAAGTGATTTATGCTGCTGTAAATGGACCGTTTTGGTTTATCCATTTTCTCAAGCTTGGAGTCGGACTTTATGCTGGTTATCTAGCTTTCTTTAAGTCACGTAGCTGGATAAAAAAAACATGGCAGATTTATCTGACGATTGGATTGATTGCTAGTTGGATAATCATTTCCTTCTTTGTATTGTGAGGATTTTCTATGTTTAAGGAATTTAATAAAGAATTTTATCGGAGTTTGAATTTTTATTTGATGATATTGTTGCTTCTAGGAAGTGTAGGGGAGTGGCTAAATAAGGGACCTAGCCTCTGGCTTGCACTCTTGCTATTTGCGACTGTCGGTACTGCCCGTAGTGCCTTTTGGTCTAAAGAATGGATCTTGAAAGCAAATTGGCAAATCTATCTCTGTATCGCCTTCTTGTTGGTCGGGGCTTGGATTGAATTTTTTAGTTAGATTGAAAGGAGCGTGATATGCGCTCCTTTTTTCTTCCAAAATGGACTGAGATTTTCTGCTAAAGATGGTATAATAAAACCATGCAAAAAATTGAGTTATTAGACGGGGAGCGGATTGACCAGCTCTTCTCGACAGATGTTCAGATTATTCAAAATCGGGAGGTGTTTAGCTACTCCATCGACAGCGTCCTCCTCTCACGTTTTCCAAAAATGCCTGCTCAGAAGGGGCTAATTGTTGACCTTTGTAGTGGAAATGGGGCGGTGGGCCTCTTTGCCTCCACACGTACTAAGGCTCAGATTATTCAGGTCGAGTTGCAGGAACGACTTGCTGACATGAACCGCCGCTCCATCGCCCTCAATGGTCTGGAGGAACAGGTTTCGGTTATCAATGACGACTTGGCAAACCTGCCCCAGTATAATTTGAGGTCCAAGGTGGATTTGATGCTCTGCAATCCTCCCTACTTCAAGGTAGACGAGGGTTCAAACCTCAATGAAAGCGAGCATTATCTTCTGGCCCGACACGAGATTGCAACCAACCTAGACAGCATTTGCCAGGTGGCCCAACAGGTGCTCAAATCCAATGGTCGCTTGGCCATGGTCCACAGACCCGACCGATTTTTAGATATTTTGGACACACTAAGAACCTACAAACTTGCTCCCAAACGTATCCAGTTTGTCTATCCCAAGGCCAGCAAGGAGGCCAATATGCTACTAATTGAGGCTATCAAGGACGGCTCGGTGGACGGTCTGCACATCCTGCCACCTCTGGTTGTCCATGAAGAAAACGGCGACTATACTCCGGCTATTCATGAGATTTATTATGGAAAATAAGGCCTACTTTTATGTCTTGGAATGTGCCGACGGGAGTCTATATACTGGTTATACGACTGATGTGGAGAAGCGGCTTGCTACCCATAATCGTGGGAAAGGGGCCAAGTACACCCGCGGACGCTTGCCTGTCAGCCTGCTCTATCAAGAAGCCTTTGCTAGTAAGCAGGAAGCCATGTCTGCCGAGGCACTCTTTAAGAAACGGAATCGGAAAAGTAAGTTAAACTATATCGCAGAGATGACTCAAAAACCTCGCTCCAGATAGAGCGAGGTTTTGGCTTAAAATGTTTCCAAAATCCTATCAATTTTGGACATTGCCTCAGCATAGATAGCCTGAGCCTGACTTGGATCAGCTGATTGCCCTTCAATGAAGACCTGATGGATGTCTTCAAAGCCCAGAAACTCAAAGATAGACTTGATGTATTGGGCTGCTGGATCTTGACCTGCGTAAACTCCACCATTGGACTGGATATGCAACAATTTTTTGCCCTTGACCAGACCGATAGAGCCTTCAGATCCATACTTGAAGGTCAGTCCTGCAACGTTAATGGTATTAATCCATGACACTAATTGACTTGGCACATTGAGGTTCCAAAGGGGATTGACCACGACAATCTTATCTGCTGCAAGAAATTGTTGGGTCAAGGCATTGTAGCGGTCCAACTGCTCCGCTTGTTCAGGACTGATTTCTATACCTTTTTTTGCTGCTCCCATAGCCTCTAACAAGGACTTGTCTAAGGCGGGAATCTGGTCTTCAAAAACATCTACTAGTTCAATCCGATCTTCTGGGTGCAAACTGGCGTACCGAGTTTGAAACTCTTCCAAAGCCCGCAAGGCGTAGGACTTTTGTGCGTCGAGGGGGTGGGCCTTTACAATTAATACGGTTGCCATTGTTCATCTCCTTTGTTACTAATTATTGATAAATATATTCTACTCTTTTTTATTTGAAATTCAAATCATTTGCTCGAAGCAAAAGGCTGGTCTCCCAGCCTCTGCATTCAAAACTGTTATCATTTTTTTAAATAGGTGTAGGCGACACAGTCCAGGCTATCAACGGCTGTAAAGCCAATTGCCTCATAGAAAGACCGCGTTTTCTCAGTATTGTCCGTCAAGAGATGCAGCTGATAAATCCCTGAAAAGTGGGTAATGGCCTGCTCCAAAAGCTGACGCCCAATTCCTTGTCGCTGATAGGTTGGCAGGACCAAGATGTCCTGAATAAAAACGATTGAATGGCCGTCACCAACTGCTCGCAAGAGACCCACGAGACGATCACCGTCAAAGGCCGCAAGAACAAACAGGCTATGTTCCAAAGCCTTCTGTAACATGGCAGGCCGGTCAGTATAATTTGTCCAACCAACTGAATCATAGAGGTTAAGGACAGCTTGAAAATCAAGTTGAGGATGTTGTTTGTAAGTAATCATGATCTTCTCCTTTGTATTGTTTTTTAGAATACAAAGGCTTTATCCATTGCCAAAATGCCCATGGTCTTACCTCCTGTTTTGCTACTTCTAGTATAACAAAAACCGCTCCAATTATGAAGCGGTTTTGAGCTTATCTCTCGCCTTTATTGCGGATAACAAAGCCTGTTTTCTTTTCACTTGATGTGCGTTGGTGTGGTTTTTTGTTGTCCTGACGGCGGTTGTCACGTTTGAACTTGTCATCACGACGGTTGCGGTCGTTACGATCACCACGGCGTCCTCCGCGGTCTCGGTTGCGGTCACCGTCACGACGGCCACCACGATCACGGTCGCGACCACCACGGCCACCCTTGCCCTTAGCTTGACCAGGTGCAAACTTGAATGGCAAAGGTTTTTCACGCGCAATTTCTACCTCTGGCAGGCTTTCTGGATCCTGAACAGTCAAGGTCAATACATAAAGCGCTAACTCTTCAGGGGTAAATTCAGCTGCCAACTTGACTGCATCTTTCTTGAACTTATCGAAATTGCTACGGATGGTTTCATCAGCCATTTCGCGCTCAATCTTTTTCAGGGCAACTTTTTTCTTAGCCTCAAAGGCCTCCTGAGCAGTTGCTGGCTTGAGACCTTTCATACGTTTCTTGGTCAAATCTTCGATGATAGCCAAGTAGCCCATTTCGTTTGGCGAAACAAAGGTAATAGACTGACCTGATTGACCCGCACGACCTGTACGACCGATACGGTGCACATAGCTTTCTGGATCCTGTGGAATATCGTAGTTATAGACATGCGTTACACCTGAAATATCCAATCCACGCGCCGCAACGTCTGTCGCAACAAGGACATCAATCTGATCGTTTTTAAAGTCACGAATAACACGGAGACGTTTATTCTGGTCCAAATCTCCGTGGATACCTTCTGCACGGAAGCCACGCAATTTCAAACCACGAGTCAATTCATCGACACGGCGCTTAGTACGACCGAAGACGATAGACAATTCAGGCTGGTCAACATCCATGAGGCGTGTCATGGTATCAAATTTTTCATGTTCTTTGACACGGACATAGTATTGGTCAACGTTCACATTGGTCAATTCCTTAGCCGCAATCTTAACATGCTCAGGCTCTTTCATGAACTTGACACCGATACGCTTGATTGGCTCTGGCATAGTTGCAGAAAACAGAAGGGTTTGACGGCTTTCTGGTACACGTTCGATGATTGCTTCAATATCGTCCAAGAAGCCCATGTTGAGCATTTCATCAGCCTCATCAAGAATGAGGGTTTCAACACCGTCAAGCTTGAGGGCCTTGCGTTTGATTAGATCCAACAAACGCCCTGGCGTACCAACAACGATGTGGGCACCTGAGCGAAGGGCCTTGATTTGTTTTTCAATGCTTGATCCACCGTAAACAGAGCGGACTTTCACACCCTTTTCACGACCAAATTTGAAAAGCTCTTCCTGACTCTGAACCGCCAACTCACGCGTTGGGGCAATAATCAGGGCTTGTACAGCTTGATTATTGATGTCAATTTTATTGAGGGTTGGCAGACCAAAGGCTGCAGTTTTCCCTGTACCCGTTTGGGCTTGACCAATCACATCTTTTCCTTCCAGAGCAAGCGGAATGGTCTGCTCCTGGATAGGTGACGGCGTTTCAAAACCTGCCTTCTCAACGGCAAGCAAAATATCTTCTGATAATTGTAAATCTGTAAATTTCAATGTATTCTCTTTTCTAAAAGGCAGTGCGAAGCTACCTTATCTAACTTTTTTGTAACAAGATATCCGGGTCGAACCACTGATATTGGATTTGCAACTTACCAAGTATAACACAATCTAACAATAATAGTTAGTATTTACCTTTAAAAACTTAATAATACGTTTTCATGAGGAGTCCATCATTTTTATAGTCATTTGAATTAGCTTTGATACATTGACACTTTCGGTTTGCCCTACTCGAGTACCAGCTCCTTGTCTGAAAGTTATACTCTTCGAAAATCAAAATCAGACGTTGTTGACTTGATTTGATGAACTTCAGTTCTATCTGCATCTGCGTCGCCTAGTCTGTTTTTAATTTTCATTGAGTATTAATTCATTCGACTATAAGAAAAGAGAAAACTAGTTATACATGCACAACTGGGTTTCTCTTGTATTTTTATTTATGATTATTCTTTTTCAATGCTTGCAAGAACCAGTCCAAACTTTTACTGATAATGACAACCATTACCAATGTCCAAAATGTTTTTACAAGCCCAATTTTAAAAGCCAAAGGAGTTACCACAAATACATCAAAAATGAGAATAACGGTGGAAATCTTCCATTTGAAATATTTATTACACAACAATGCAATAATATCACTTCCTGCCGTGGACCCGTTTCCATAAATGACTAGAGCCATTGATAAACCTGTCACCAATCCCGCCAAGAGAGCAGAGGGAATCAGGGGCAACCATTTTATTTGCAGAAAAGTCGTATAATGCATGGTTAAGGACATAGTAGCAACCGCTAAGAAAGTATAGAAAACCGTTAACTTACTCAAAAAGCGATAGGCTAATACAATCAAAATCCCATTCAAAACAAAACTGGACAGACTTGTTTCAATCCCTGTCGTATAAAACAAAAGTAGGGTAACACCAGTAATCCCACCTTCGCCAAATTCATGTGGAATGATGAGCATATTCAAAACAAGGGCATATAGGATTGCCCCAAAACATATCAATAAGCAGTCTCTCCATTTTATCTGCATCATCTTCTCTCCTCACAAACAGTCCACCTTAGTATATCAAAAAAAGCAGAAAGCGGATAGCCACTTTCTGTACTTTTTTCCTATTTTCCTAAGACAGCTGAAGCCAGAGCTTTTTGAATAGCAATGACACTCTTATCGCTCTTAAACTGAAGAATTTCAGCAGGTTCAACAGCCGAAGAAATCCATATTTTCAGCTCAGCATCTAAGTCAAAATGACCAGAGGTTTCTACCGTAAAGCGTGAAATCGAGCGGTAAGGAATCGATTTATAAGATACCTTTTTCCCAGTCATTCCTTGCTTATCGACCAAAATCAATCGATATTCTGTAAAAACAATCAAATCACGAACCAGACTAAATGCCATCTCAACCTGTTCATTATCCAGTAGAACATGCTCCAATTCCTGTTCAATCTTATCATTATCCATTTGCGAGGCATTACCTAGTAAACCTGAAAATAGTCCCATAATATGGCTCCTTTGGTATTTTTCTATAGTATAACACAAAATAATGAAAATAGGCTACTTTGTCCTTGTCAATCATACGTCACAAGACTTCCGCTCTCCTTCTTCATCTACTTCTGTAAGGCGAGGAGGCTCGACACTTCCTCCTCACCTCTGTACACTAATATAGCCATTGACAGAGCAAACAAACTATAGTATATTGAAAAAGGGGGAACAGAAGGAGAATATTATGGAAAACACAGCTACTCAAGCTTTCGAAGAACTCGTTGCGGAACAGAAAAAGAAACGTAATCGCATTCTTGGAATAATCATCACTATCTTTACGACTATTATCGTATTTTTTGCCTGTCTTGCATTATTCAAATATAATAGTGGCAACATTAGCGGTACGTGGCGCAATTCCCAAGCTGAACAAGATATTGTCGAAACCAGTATCAAGGAATTGCAAAATCAACTTCCAGGTATCGATAAAACGTGGATTGATGCAACTTATACGATGACAGTCGTAGATAAGAAAGCTGTCTTCACCGCTACAACAAGCTTTGATATTCCTAAAATCGCAAAATTAACCTTGGATCAAGCTTACAAGGTAATGTTAGAGGAAGCACAAAAAGAAGCAAGTTCTCTAGGAATTTCCGTAGAAGAATACTTAACAACCGCTCTCGGAGCAGACTATGAAAAGCAATTGAAATCATTTCTACCTACACAAGCCGAGGCGGAAAAAGAATTTCATAAGTACCAAGACGAGTATGCTAAAGAACTAGGTGCCACATACAATCAAGAAACTGGTACTATCTCAGCTACCTTTTTCGAGGGAGAAGTCGATCAGCTCTTCCATACCGTGACCATTACAAAAATTAATGACGCAGCCATCAACCAGCTAACTACATATGATATTTCTGTAAAAGATATTATTTCCTATTCTCGCAAGGGAAATACCACTATTATTAACGGAAATGAAGAATTTACTCTAGAAAAATAACAAACAAGGACGAGTTGTACAAAGCTCGTCCTTTTATGATTTTCATATCAAGATGTAGCATACATACTCAGAAGCTTATAATGCTTAATTGCTTTAAGGACTTTAAACATCATAACTCAACCTTCTCATCAAAAACGGATAAGAATGACAATTTAAACTTGAGATAGCGTGGCAAATAATCAAAATAAATATCACAAATGAAGAATCCAACTGCTATAAGAGAACTTATCAAAAATACCTGCTGATTTCCAGACAAAGCCGACTCAGAAACCCGAGCATAGACGAAACCTGTCGCTGCTAAAATCAGAGCATAAACAACTGAAACCAAGCTATAGATAAAAAATTCTGAACGACACTTTTTTAGGTAATGGAACATTGCTATCGGCATCTCTGATTGATTCGAGTATTTGTTTTTAATACAATTATATTAAAATAGTGTATATTTGCAAAAGAAATATAAAAAAGCCAGGACTTGCCTGACTTCTTAAGTTAATTTGTTATTCATCTAAATTGATTGTTGTTTATTTCTATATTTTCAGTCACAAATTAAGACGGCTAATCCCATGCTTGTCAATCATATTTCGCAGGTATCGATTAATCGAAAGTCGAATATCCTGAATTGATTTTATATCACGAATGACTGTACCATCATTTAATTCTAAATCATAAACTTCATAGTTCTCGTCTACAAATTCATCAAACTTCATTTTTTGAACAAAATCTTTGAAATCCTTAAACTGTTGTAACCAAAGTTTTGTAAATTCTTGTTGATAAGCTGGAGACATTGGCGTTTTTAATTTTGGTTGGTCAAAATATAATTTTAAGTCATACAGTAAACAATCAATCCTATCTAAATAGGCAACGTAACGCTAGGTATTAATTGTTGGTAATTTATGTTTTGGCCAAATAAAATGTAAGTCACTGTTTCCACGTACTCTTTTATAATCTTCAAGCCATTTATCAAAGTCACCATTATGTAATTTCACTAATTGTTTCCGACCACAAACTATATCAGCTGACAACCTAATTCTTTGTCCAGCAACCTCCACTTCAAGATGCGTTGGAGTAACCTTTTCCAGTGGGGCAAAATCATAACGTTGAGACAAAACTCTGTACAATCAATATCTCTGGCATCCGGATCCCATAATAGAGTTGTAAAAATCACCTCAATACTTGAAGTAGAAGTCGTTTGAAGAAGTCGATAATAGTCACTATTATAAAATTGATTAAAACGTTGTATATTTTCCTTATAAACCTTCATCAGCTCACCACCTATATCGCCGTATACAGAAATAAAACAATCTAAAATTCCTTTGTTACATCTTCTCCTCCAACTCCACATCAGGATATTTGTCCGCGAACCAGCGGAGGGCGAAGTCGTTTTCAAAGAGGAAGACGGGTTGGTCAAAGCGGTCTTTGGCTAGGATGTTGCGGCTTGATGACATGCGTTCATCCAGGTCTTCTGGCTTGATCCAGCGGACTGTCTTTTTACCCATTGGAGTCATGACTACTTCGGCATTGTACTCGCCTTCCATGCGGTGTTTGAAAACTTCAAACTGGAGCTGACCAACGGCACCCAGCATATACTCGCCAGTCTGGTAGTTCTTGTAGAGCTGGATAGCCCCTTCCTGTACCAGTTGCTCGATTCCCTTATGGAAGGATTTTTGTTTCATGACATTTTTAGCGGAAACTTTCATGAAAATTTCGGGTGTAAAGGTTGGCAGCGGTTCGAACTCAAACTTGTTCTTGCCTACTGTCAAGGTATCTCCTACCTGATAGGTCCCTGTATCGTAAACCCCGATAATGTCACCCGCCACTGCATTTTCCACATTCTCACGAGATTCGGCCATGAACTGGGTCACGTTGGACAACTTGGCTCCCTTGCCTGTACGAGGTAGGTTAACCGCCATACCGCGTTCAAATTCGCCCGAAACCACACGGACAAAGGCAATGCGGTCGCGGTGACGAGGGTCCATGTTGGCTTGGATTTTGAAGACAAAGCCTGAAAAGTCTTTGTTGAGCGGGTCAATGACATCCCCTGTCGTTGTCTTGTGACCATGTGGCTCTGGAGCAAACTCCAAGAATGTATCCAGGAAGGTCTGCACACCAAAGTTTGTCAGGGCTGAGCCGAAGAAAACAGGTGTCAAATCGCCGTCCAAAATCGCCTGTTCTGAAAATTCATTCCCAGCTTCCGCCAAAAGTTCAATATCATCCAGAACTTGGGCATAGAACGGGTTAGACCCAAAGAGCTTGTCACCCTCGTCCAAGCTTGCAAATCGCTCGTCACCTCGGTAGAGTTCCAAGCGTTTGTTATGGAGGTCATAGAGTCCCTCGAAAGATTTCCCCATACCGATTGGCCAGTTCATTGGATAGCTGGCAATGCCCAAGACTTCTTCCAACTCTTGTAGCAAATCAAGTGGCTCACGACCGTCACGGTCCAACTTGTTGATAAAAGTGAAAACAGGAATATTGCGGTGCTTCACAACCTCAAAGAGCTTTTTGGTCTGGGCCTCGATACCTTTGGCAGAGTCCACCACCATGACAGCCGCATCCACCGCCATCAAGGTACGATAGGTATCCTCAGAGAAGTCCTCGTGCCCTGGTGTATCCAAGATATTGACACGCTTGCCTGCGTAGTCAAACTGCATAACAGAGGAGGTAACAGAGATACCACGTTGTTTCTCAATATCCATCCAGTCAGACTTGGCAAAATTACCAGTCTTTTTCCCCTTGACCGTACCTGCTTCACGAATCTCACCCCCAAAGTAGAGCAACTGCTCGGTAATGGTTGTTTTACCCGCGTCCGGGTGAGAAATAATCGCAAAGGTACGGCGTTTCTTGATTTCTTCTTGTAGTGACATAATGTTTCCTTTTCATTTTTTGTATTTTGATTCATAGCAGAGCTGAGCTCTTATCTTATTCGATTTACATTGGATTCATCCTTATTCTTTACTAGACAACTCTCTTATTATATCGGAAATAAGGGAATTTTTCAAACTATTGAAGAATAGGTCTACAGACCTATACTGTTGTATTATAAATATGTTACAATAGGTATGAGATGTATTCTATATACTAGAAAAAGAAAGATAAAATAATGAACAAAAAAATAAAAGGTTTATCAACCAAGGAAGTACAAGAACGTATTCAAAACCAGCAAACCAATCATTTTAAGACAAAGACCAGCGCCAGCAATTGGGAAATCTTCAGACGAAATGTGTTTACATCTTTTAACGCACTCAATTTTGCCATTTTCTTAGCCTTACTAGCTGTTCAGGCATGGTCCAACCTTTTCTTCTTCGGAGTCATTGTCCTCAACGCTGTTTCAGGAATGCTGACAGAATGGCGGGCACGACGAATGATTGACAAACTCAACCTGATGAACAAGGATTTTATCCGAGTTGTTCGTGACGGCGAGACAATCTCTATTGCACCAGAAGATATTGTCTTAGATGATGTTCTCTTGCTGTCTGCTGGCGAACAAGTTCCTAGTGATGCTATTGTTTTAGAAGGTATAGCCGAGGCAAACGAGGCCATGTTAACTGGTGAAAGCGACTTGATTGTGAAAAATAATGGGGCTGAATTATTGTCTGGTAGCTATCTAGTTAGCGGACAGATTTATGCAACAGTCATCCATGTTGGCGCAGAAAACTATGCCAATAAGCTCATGCTCGAGGCGAAAACTCACAAACCTATCGTCTCTCGTATTCTTTACAATATGGATAAAATTGCTAAATTTACAGGAAAAATTATCATTCCATTCGGACTTGCTCTTTTTCTAGAAGCCTTTTTCATCAAACTTCTTCCCTTAAAAGACTCAGTTATTACCAGCTCTACTGCCCTACTAGGTATATTACCAAAGGGAATTGCTCTGCTAACCATCACTTCTCTCTTAACTGCCGTTATCAAACTGGGAATGAAAAATGTCCTCGTACAAGAAATGTATTCCGTCGAAACACTTGCCCGAGTTGATGTTCTTTGTTTGGATAAGACCGGAACGATTACTCAGGGGAAAATGACCGTCGAAAACCTGCTCCCCTTAACCGACCATTATTCACTTGACACTATCCAACAGATACTCGCTACTTATATCCAGACAAGTGAGGATACTAATTCAACAGCTCAGGCCATTCGAAAAGAATATGGTGATTTAGAGCACCACTATAAAGCTAGTCACATCATTCCATTTTCTAGCGATAGAAAATGGGGAGCAATGACAATAGAAAACATTGGTCGCATTTTTCTAGGGGCACCAGAAATGTTACTAACACAAAATCCTCCTTCTGTTTCTGAGGCACAGGCTCGTGGTTCCCGTGTCCTGATTCTTGCGCTTAGCCAACAGTCCCTTCCTTCTTCTCAAAATCAGCTACCTGAGAATATTGAACCTCTAGCTCTATTAGAAATTGCCGACCCAATTCGAGAAGATGCCGCAGAAACACTAGCCTATCTTCGCTCGCAAGAGGTGATACTAAAAATAATCTCTGGCGACAATCCTGTGACTGTCTCACACATTGCTAAGGAAGCTGGATTTGCTGACTACGATAGCTATATCGATTGTTCCAAAGTTGACGACGAAGAACTAATTGCCAGAGCTGAAACAACCGCCATTTTCGGTCGCGTATCCCCACATCAGAAAAAATTGCTCATCCAAACCCTCAAAACGCAGGGACATACTACTGCAATGACCGGTGACGGGGTCAATGATATTCTTGCACTACGCGAAGCTGATTGTTCCATTGTTATGGCAGAAGGCGATCCCGCTACTAGACAAATCGCTAATCTAGTCCTCCTAGATTCTGAATTTCGAGATATTCCTGAGATTCTCTTTGAGGGACGACGCGTTGTTAATAACATCTCCCACATTGCTCCCATCTTTCTTATCAAAACAATCTACTCTTTCTTACTTGGCCTTATCTGTATCGCTAGTATCACCCTTGGTAAAGCAGAATATTTGTTAGTTTTCCCATTTATTCAGATACAAATGACCCTCATTGGTCAATTTGTTGAAGGTTTTCCTCCTTTTATCCTAACTTTTGAACGAAATATCCGCCCCGTAGAAAAACATTTTCTCAGAAAATCTCTTCTCTTAGCCCTACCAAATGCTCTCATGGTTGTTCTCAGTGTCCTTATTTTCCATTTACTGCAAGTCTTTGGATACTTAAACTTGCATGACATGCAAACACTCTCTTATTATGTTCTTGGTTCAACAGGTCTACTGGCTGTCATTCGTGCCTGTTTGCCACTGACAAAAGCTCGACTGGCTCTTATTATTTATTCCGTTTTCGGTTTCTTCATCAGCTCCCATTTCCTACATGGTCTGATTGAAATTCACCCCCTAAACAGTCACACATTGCCAATCTATTCTGGATTAATGCTTATTTTTATCCCTGTCTTTTTCTGGATTAGCTCCAAACAAGGCGCATTTAAAAACTAAAATAAGACTTGAAAAACTAATTTCAAGTCTTATTTTTTCAATATATGCGAATTCATTTGTTTGCTTTCTTTTTTCAAATAGGCAATCAGCATAGCTTGTATACTCAAAATAGAGAAACAGAGTAGGCAAGTTACCAAGAAGAAATTCAAAGGAATATTATTAGTATTCACTAAGGGTGCCTGTCTTAAAAATCCATAATTTCCACCAGTTAAAAGAGCTACTCCTAGAATCAGCATATTCATAATAAGTGTATATTTCACTACCTCTTTTCCCTTCAACATCTCCCCTTCTAAATCAGATAATAGGTACAACATACAATTAACGGTCAAGGCATAGTGGCCAATAACAAAAGTAAAGAAGGTAAGGTGTGGAAAAGCAAACGGGTCAAATACCGGATGAATAAAGGCTGAAAGCGATCCGAAAAGACCGAGATAAGCAAAATAACGTTTCAAAGGCCCAGGCTTAGCCCAAAGAATAAAGAGCATGGCCAAGCGACAATGATAAAAAGGAAGACTCTCTGAAAGAGGAAAATCAGCTACGATATACCAAGTATAAAGGGAGACAATCTGTATAAATTGAAGCCACCAAAAAACAGTATGAAACCATCTCTTTTGGTAACAACGAAAACAAAGATAGAGCATGAAAAACCAAATAATCATGAGAAACAGATGTTCCAATACGTCCAGGTTCGGTGCTTCAGAAATCTGATTACTAAAAAAATCACTCATCTTATTAAATTCCTTTCTTTCCCCAGGAATCAGTATATCAACTTTTCGACATTTTGACAAGACTTGCTAAAAAAGAGAGGTCTTGCCTCTCTACTTTTCTATTGCTTCCACCACTTTTCCAAGGTTCATAGAATTAGAGCCTTTAAAGAAGATTGACTTATCACTGTTGAACACGCTGATAAATCCGTTTTTCAATCTGCTCTAGCCAAGATTTTCTCTTTCTATCATCAACCATTTTTACCATGTTATAGCTCATCCATTTCACATCTTTGTAACCTGTCTTCTGAAATGTTCCCTTGATTAACGCATTTTTGATAGCATTCCCATAAATTAGTTGATACAAAAATTTAGGAGTATTCATAGTTGTGATTATGGTGATAGTTTTTAGCTTCTCGTGACGTGCCTGCATACTATAGCCATTTGCTTTATAGTCGTAAAATGCTCCTGGAAAAATAACTTTGTCAATGAAGCCTTTCATCATCGCTGGCATCAACTCCCACCAGATCGGAAAAATCAAGATGAGATGGTCTGATTCTCCGATACGCTTTGAATAAGCTTGGGCTTGTGGATCAACCTGCTGATGTTTCACAAATCCGAGCAAATCTTCACTAGTCATCACAGGATTAAACTTTTCTGCATCTAAATCAATAACCTGCACTTGACTACCCGCCTTTTGAGCGCCAGCTATACTGGCTTCTAAAATAGCGTGATTATATGATTTTTCATAGGGATGGTTATAGACAATTGTTGTTTTCATTGAAATTTCTCCTCTGTTTTTTTATTGTTCCTTGTTTATCATTCAAGGTACAACCAGTATATTACAATCTAAAAAGACCGACATTAACAAATGTTAAGTCAGTCGTTTTTTTATTCTAGAAAGTGATACAGGAGTTATTCCTAGGTAAGAAGATAAATAAATATCTGGAACTCTCCATAACAGGTCAGATTTTTCTTGAACTAATTCTAAAAATCGTTGCTCAGGTGAGTTTTTTATTCGTGACAGAAAAAGATGGTTGTATTTAATCATTTTCTGACTTAAAAGTATTGTCAACGAGCGATAATACTCTGGGTGTTCTAGTAAAAATGTTTCAAATAGTTGCCGATTTAGGCAAGAAACCACAGTATCTTCAATAGCTTGAAGACTGTAAATACTTTCTGTCTTCGTTAAAAAACTTTCAAGAGACGAAACCGAATCTCCCTCAAAGAAAAACTGAATAGTGATGTCTTTTCCGTCATGGTTATGCCACAGTCTCAATGCACCGGACTTTACAAGATAAATCATATGCGAGACTTGACCTTCATCTAAAAGATGGTCTTTTGCCTTTATTTCTTTATATATTAAATGTGGCTGAATATCTTCATGTTGAAACAATTCATCTAGGATTGACAATTCTATTTCTCCTATTCTGCTAATTCTTCCACCACTTTTCCAAGGTTCATAGAATTAGAGCCTTTAAAGAGGATTTGGTCTTTCCCACCAAGGACTTCCTTGACTTGCTTCACCAGGTCTTCAAATTGGTCCTGCTCTGCATTTTTCCTAAAGAAATAGACTTTTCCAATCGGAAACATCTGACTAGCCAGCTGGGCCAATTCTTCAATGTCCTGACCGTAGAAAATGACGGTGTCTAGCACATCGGGCGACAGGCTTAGAATCATCTGATTGTGGAGATCGACTGACTGGCTACCCAGTTCTTTCATATCTGCTAAAACAGCGATTTTCTTGCCGCCTTCATTGGCTGGAATGCTAGAGAAGGTTTCCAAAATCAAGCGCATAGCGGTTGGATTGGCATTGTAGCCATCGCTGAGTATGTCGGCTCCGTTGGCTGCTTTTTTCCACTCGGTGCGGTTGCGGGTCAAGTTAAGACTGGCAAGGGCCGACTTGATGGCCTCATCAGGCACACCCAAGGTCTTCCCCACATAGCTTGCTACCATGGCATTGGTGGCATTGTACTTGCCCGTTACAGGTAGGAAAATGTCGCCGTCCATAAAGTTGACGGTGAAGGTCAGGCTATCTTTTGACTCGACCAGACTGGTCACCTGCAAATCAGCCTGCTCACCGAAGCGAATAAGTTCTACATGGCTTGGCAAGAGTTTGTCCGCAATCGGATCAGCTGGGATCAAGAGTTTACTACCTGGCTCCATTCCATCCGCAATCTGTAACTTCCCTTTGGCGATCTCTTCACGTGAGCCGAAAAATTCCAGATGGGCTTCTCCAAAAAGGGTAATAACTGATAGACTTGGTTTGGCAATTTCAGATAGGAGATGAATGTCTCCCAAGTGGTCTTGGCCCATTTCCAATACCAGTTTTTCTGTATCGTCAGGCATATGGAGGACGGTGTAAGGCAGACCAATTTCGTTGTTGTAGTTGCCTTGTGTCTTGTAAGTCTTGTAAGTCGTCGCCAGAACATCGTGAATCATGTCCTTGGTGGTCGTTTTACCGTTTGAGCCTGTCACAGCAATGACTTCTACCCCTGTTTTCTCTAGGTAGTAGGCCGCTAATTGTTGAAGCGCAGCCAAGCAGTCATCTACTAGGATGTGGGGAACATCAAGGCTGACTTCCGAAAGGGTTACTGCGCAGCCATTTTCAAAAGCTACAGGAATAAAGTCATGACCGTCACGCGCCCCCTTGAGGGGAACAAAGAGGTCGCCAGTTGTGACGAGTCGACTATCGAACTCGACCTTGTTGAGTGCTGTATCAGGATAAAGACTAATATCATTTTTTGCGCCCAAGACCTGAGCGATTTCGTGTAAGGTTAATTTCATTGTTTTCTCCAATATAGTCTTTTAGTTTACTTTTAGTACTAGGCAACGAGCCGCAGGCATAACTGAAGTTAGGCAAGGTGAGTTAACGACGTAATAAAAGATAAACTAAATGACGATAAACTAAAAAAGAGCTTTCGCTCTTTTTATTATACCACTTTTTATCGAACTTGAGTGAGGACACCATCTTTCATCTCATATACCTTGTCGCATTTTTCAATCATGCGCTGATCATGCGTTACCATGATGATGGATTTGTTTCGTTCTTTGGCTTCCTTTGCTAATAACTCAACCACTTCAAAAGCACGATTACTATCTAGACTGGCTGTCGGTTCATCAGCAAGAATCAAGGCTGGGTCATTGTAGAGTGCACGTGCAATAGCTACCCTCTGCCGTTCTCCGCCTGACAAATCCTTAGGGAACTTGTTTTTGAGATGGTCCACACCCAATTCAGATAGAAGTTCGTTTCGCTTGCCCGGATCAGCTTTCTTATTGACCTTATCAACCAAGGTTAATTGTTTTTCGACTGTTAAAAATGGGATCAAATTGGAAGCTTGCAAGACAAAACCAATGTCCTTATAGCGCAATTTAGCACGTTTTTTCTCAGGTAAATCAGAATAATCCGATTGATTGATTAAAACACGACCTGTTGTCGGCGTTTGTAAACCACCTGCCAAGGTCAAAAATGTTGACTTCCCAGACCCAGATGGTCCAATGATGGCAACAAATTCGCCTTCTTCAATGCTAAAATTAGTCGGTTTAAGAGCCGTAATGGTTTGACTGCCATCTTGGAAGGTCTTACTAATATTTTCAAAAATAAGTGTTTTCATAACAACCTCCTAAGATAGATTTCGTAATGGATCTACCTTAAAGATAGAACGTACAGAGAAACTAGCACCTAATAGGGCAAATACAACTAGTGCTAAGCCGATTGCAATATAGAAGGTCCAGTTATTCTCAAATGGAACAGCGCTTGGCAAGGCAAGGGATGACAAATAAGTTCCAGCCAATCCAAGGACGGTTCCCAAACCAGCAAGTAGGAAGGTTTGAGCCAGTACAGAACCTGAAATATAGCCATTTGAAAGACCTTGAATTTTCATCAAGCCAAAAATCGGTGATTTCTGTGTTGTCAAAACAAAGATAAAAATACCAATCACAATGGCTGAGATGACAATCAAGAATCCTATCATAAAGCCAAAGGTCATATTTTGTGCCTTATATCCTGGCAGATTTTCAATAAAGTCTGCAATGGCAACTTTTTCCAGCTCATCTGGTACAGATGCGACATCTCCACGAACGACAATGGCACTGGCAAGATTACTCGTTGCTGCTTGTTGTTTATCAGCCTGCATCAAATCTGCAAATGCCGTAAAGTCCATATAAACGACAGGTGCCACTCCAAAGTATGCATTGTCTGTATACCCAACAATGGTTACTTTTTTATCCGAACCTGATAGATAGATTTGATCTCCAAGCCCAAAACCTTCTACTTCTGACAAGGTTTTGTCTACAACGACTTCTCCCGTTTTTTCATACAAACGACCTTCAACAATATTTGGGATGATAAAACTATCAGACTCAACGGCAAAGATGTTTACTTTTTCTTTTTCGTCTGAGGTGGCATTTTCATCCACATAGGCAACTCCAGCTTGTTGGCGAATCAAGGTCTTGTTACCAGCGTCCACCTGGTCAAGCAAGGCTGTATCAATTTTTGAAGCTGTAATCAAACGATTACTTTCTGAATTGAGCAAGACATAATCTGCTTGCCATTTATCAACTGCTGTCCTGTTTTCCTGCATGAGTCCATAAGCCAAACCTGTCAGGAAAAAGACCAAGTAGGAAATCAGTATTAACAAACCTAAAATCAAGCCGTAACGCAACTTATTTTGTCGCATTTCTTCAATTGCTAAAAACATCTACTCCACACTTTCTAAGACATAAAAACTTGTCTCAAACTTCAAGTCTTCCCTCAAAAGAGCTTTGACTTTACATTTCTTTTCCACATAGGCAAGAATCTCTTTCTGCTTTTGCGCTGAAACCGACTCTCCAATTCCAATCAACACCTCAAAATGCTGATTGTCCAAGCGACTTTCCACCTGAACAGGCATGGTTTTATTGCCTTCTTGGCTGGCATAGTAGCCCTGCACACACATGGTCACACAGGCAGCTAAGCCAATGTTCACAAGGCTTACGGGAGTTTCTCCCTGCTCTGTTACACCAAAAGTATGAACTGGTTCTCCATAACCTTGAGAAACTGCCTGAAACAGACCTTCCCCTTTTACTGTCGTTTGATACATAAACACCTCCACATACTTGAAACCATTCTATTCTTTTTTGCAAACCTTTGCAAGAATGTGAACTAGAAAAAGATTGGAAGTTTTCCAATCCTTTTCATTCTCATTAAATCAAATGACTTTCACGTTTTTCAAACATTTCCTTGGCCAAACGAACAAGCTCTTCAATCAAGTCTGGGTAAGCAAGTCCCATATTATCCCAAAGGAGTGGATACATAGACCACTGAGTAAAGCCTGGCATGGTGTTGAGCTCATTCAGGAAGATGTCTCCGTCTTCAGTCAGGAAGAAATCACAGCGAGAAAGGCCACAACCACCGATAGCCCGGAAGGCCTTGGCAGCATTGTCCCGCATGGTATCCATGATAGACTCATCAATCTTAGCTGGAATTTCCATGGTGATTTTGTTGTCGATGTATTTGGCATCGTAGTCATAAAAAGCAACGTCTTTGACTACTTCACCAGGAAGTGTCGTTTTCACGTCAGCATTTCCCAAAAGACCAACCTCAATCTCACGCGCATTAACCCCCTGCTCAACGAGGACACGGCTGTCATACTTGAAGGCCAGATCAAGTGCCTTACGCAAGCCAGCTAAATCCTCAGCTTTTGAGATACCGACACTTGACCCCATATTAGCTGGTTTTACAAAGACCGGATAAGTCAATTTTCCTTCAATCTCTGCAATCTTTTCATCGATATTTTCACCCTCGATAACTGCTACATAAGGTACTTGGGAGATTCCTGCTGATTCAAGAACGCGCTTGGTAGTAATTTTATCCATGGCAACGCTGGAAGACAAGATATTGGTGCCAACATACGGCATACGAAGCACTTCCAAGAAGCCTTGAATTGACCCGTCTTCTCCCATTGGTCCATGAAGAACAGGGAAAACGACTGCCTTTTCTTCATAAATATCGCTCGGACGGATTTTTTGCTCTTCAACAATTGTCGCGTTTGTCATGAGTTTTTCATCGGCAGACGGTGTTTGAGAAAACTCTTGCGTCTTAATAAAGTCCCCTGTCTGGCTAATGAAATAGGTTTTGACAAAAAATTTATCATAATTGATGGCACGCATGACGCTTTCGGCAGATAAAACAGATACTTCACGCTCTGCAGAACGCCCACCATATAGTAAAATCAAGGTTTCTTTTGACATATATTTTCCTTCCTGTATCAACGCTATTACTCTTAGTATAGCATAATTTAACAAATCATATCTATCCTATCTTAAAATTAGGAACGTATCTAACTACAGAACAGCTATAGCTCTGTGCGGTTTTCAATAGCCCTCAACAGGGTCACTTCATCTGCATATTCAATATCACTGCCTACCGCTAAGCCACGAGCTAGTCGGGTTACTTTGATTCCCGCAGGTTTGAGGACACGCGAGATATACATAGATGTAGCCTCTCCATCTGCTGTTGCATTGGTCGCCACAATAACTTCTGTAACCTCATTGTCCATCAGGCGAGTGAGGAGGGTTTTCAAATTAATATCATCTGGTCCGATACCATTCATGGGAGAAATCAAGCCATGCAAGACATGATAAAGACCGTGGTATTCTTGGATATTTTCCAAGGCTGTCACATCTCGACTGTCTTCTACAATTAAAATGGTCGACTGGTCACGGCTGGTATCTTGACAAATACCGCAAGGGTCCTGGTCTGTCAAATTGCCGCAAATGGAACAATAGGTCAAATCTCTCTTAGCCGCCAGGAGATTTTTAGCAAATTCGTTGACTACATCATCTTCCATACCAATGGTATAGAAGGCCAGCCGCGTAGCTGTCTTAATACCGATTCCTGGTAATTTGGAGTAACTGTCAATCAACTTGGCAATGGGTGTAGGATATAGCATAATTCTCCTTAGTTCATTGGGTAAAGTGAATTGTATAAATTAATGATTTCTGTTGTAATTGCTTTTGTTGTAGAATTTTCGTTAGTCAAGTTTGGAAGTACGACTGCAACTGCGATTTGTGGATTATCACTAGGTGCATAGGCAACAACGTTGGTATTTACTGCAGTTACTACTTCACCTGAAGGAGTTGTAGTATAAGTTTCGGCAGTACCAGTCTTGGCACTGATGGTCACGGCCGCACCACGACCGATAGCACTACCTGTATTAAATCGTCCTCCACCATTTACAAGTTGATAAAATCCTTGACGAAGGAGAGCCATTTCATCAGCTGAAATATTGACTTGATTCATCTCTTTACCAGAAACTGTTTCAATCAAATCTCCCAATCCACCTTGGGGATTATTTCCATAGATACCTTCTACAAGATGAGGAGAAATCCTTTTTCCATTATTTGCTACTGTCGCTACATATTGAGCCATCTGCATCGGTGTATAGTTATCAAACTGTCCAAATGCATTCATAATAAAGTTTGCGGTGGAATATTCTTCTGGTAAGAAACCTGTTGATTCAAGTGGTAAGTCAATTCCTGTTGGAGCACCTAATCCATATTCCGCAAAAGTAGAACGAAGTTTTGTCATCGCATTTGTCAATGTATCGCCATCATTCAAATACATGTTAGCTGAGTAGGTCTGACCAAGTAGTCCCAAAGCAATCTTAACCATGTAGACGTTAGAAGAATATTCCAGAGCCTCTGTCGCATCAATATTAAAACTACCATAGGCCCACCAAGATGTAATTGGTGCTGAACCTGCAAAATAAATCGGTTCATCTAATAATACCTGATTTCCTGAGATAATGCCATTCTCCCAACCAGATGAAATAGTTGCACCCTTGACAATAGAACCTGGTGTAAAGACGCTTGTGATGGTGCCAAGAGCATCTTCGTTAATGGTACTTGAGCCTTTTTCATGACTGTATCCAGACATGGCAAGCACCGCACCTGTTGAAGGTTCCAATGCGACTGCATAAACTCCTTCCGAGTAAAGTGCACTACCAGTAGCCAGCTCACTTTCAAAGTATTTTTTCAAAATAGCATTGACTCCATCTTGGAAGGCTAAATCAATAGTCAGTTTAATATTATTGCCCTGCTGTCCTTCTTGGATTGTCTCAATACTTTCGACATTTCCGTTTCGATCTAGGTTGATTTGTTTTTTCTCACGTTGACCTTGCAAGACTTCTTCATATTGTTTCTCGAGGTAGGCAGTTCCCACACGGTCATTTGATGAGTAGCCCTTAGAGAGATAGTATTCCGCATCTTCCGCAGGCAAACCAGCCTGTTCACTCGTTACTGTACCAATAATAGAGCTGAGGGAAGTTGGTAAAATCGTCCGTTGCCAGTTGTTAGTTGTTGAAATGCCTGGAAGTTGACTTTCATTGGCTACGATATGAGCAACTTGTTCAGCAGTTAGAGTATCTGTTACCAAATTAACAGTAGAGAAGTAAGTAGCTCCATTCATCTGCTTAAACAATTCAATCGCCTTGCTGTCTTGCTCAGAATATTGCAATGCTTCAGCAGGGATACTATCAACCGCATTAGAATAAATTGTCGATTCACTCAGGTAGTTGCCATCAGAATCGTATTTTTTATCTTCTGGCAAGGCCTCGACTACCTGACGATAAACTTCTTCATCCGCTAAATAATAGTCAGCCTTGTCACGTTGAGTAATTGTTACGTCCGACACATTGACCCACTGCAAGAGTTTATTAGCTACTTCTTTCATTTCTTGAGCAGACATCTTGTTGGAACGTGTGAAGGAGACAACCTGCTGAATCTCGTTTTCAACCAAAGGTTTTCCTTGCGCATCGTAAATCTGCCCACGGATAGAGCCATTGCTGATGATTTTCTGACTGGCAGTAGACAGCTTATTACTATAAAAATCATGATTGATGATCTGCATATCTGCCAGACGCAATATCAAAACTAGGAAAAGGAAAATCACGATAGAAAATAAAATATTTAAACGAAGGGAAATAAAATTTCCATCGTGTTCCAAAGGCTTGTTCTTTCTTTTTTTCACTTCAAAGACCTCATTCTAGAAATATCTTTCTTATTATACCACAGGCAAAAAATATTTTTTAGACAGAGCCTCCTTTTCAGAAAATATTTCCTTATGATTTCTTTACGAGACAAGCTTGCACTATCTCCCATTGACTGTGAACAGATGTTTCCACAAACTGTTGATCATGGGAAACCAAGAGGACACTTCCTTCATATTCCTTCAAGAATGTTTCCAAAGCTTCAATAGCTGCCATATCTAGAAAATTTGTCGGTTCATCTAATATCAAAAGATTTGCATCCGCCAACAATACCTTAGCTAAGGAGAGACGAACACGCTCACCACCAGACAGATTTGCTACCTTCTGCTGAGCCTTATCGTAAGAAAGTCCTAACATACCTAATAAATTGAGAATCGTCATCTTATCTTGAAGAGAGGTACAACTAACATTTTCAAAAGCAGTCTTTTCTTCATCAAGGTTTATCAAATCCTGTGCAAAATAAGCAATTTTTAACTTAGGATTATAATAGCCTGCCAATTCTTTCCTTAATAATTTTCGGACAAAACTGGTCTTTCCAGAACCATTCGCCCCCACTAAGGCTAACTTCTCTCCAAACGTCATCCCTATCTGAGGGAAATCAAATAGATACACTTCATCCACAAAAACTTGACCTGCTTGCAAAAGAAATAGTCTGTGTAAATCAGTATCTAAGGCCCCTTTTGATTCCATTTTAATATGAGCCTCCCTTCTGGGCTGACTAACCTTTTCCAACCTCTCAATCCTTTTCTCTAACTGTTTAGCAGACTTAGCCATTGACTTGGATTGACTATCATAGGAACCCATCATAGCACTGACTTTCCACTCAGACGATGAAACACCTTTCTTTCTCTTCCCCATCTTCTGAGCCTTGACCTGACGCTCTTTTTGGGCTTTTTTTAGTTGAGCGACTTTTTTCTGATAGGCTTCATAGGCCTCCTGCTGCCCTTCTCGCCTAGCCCGGCGACTTTCTACAAACGCCTCATAATTCCCTGTATAGACCTGAATACTTCCTTCTTCTAAATGCCAAATGTGACTGGCTATTTGATTGAGAAAATGCCGATCATGACTAACAACTAGTAGACTACCTCGATAGCGTTTGATTTGTTTGATTAGCTTTTCCTGGTGTTCTTGGTCTAGATTAGCTGTCGGCTCATCCAGGATTAACAACTGCGGTCTTTGGGCAAAAGCCTCTTGAATAGACTTCCAAACCTGTTCCCCACCTGAAAGCGAGCTCCTTTCCTGTAACTGGGGTACATAGGCCCAGTCTGCTTTTACCTCAATTTGACCGACAAAATCCCTATCCAGTCCTAGTAAGATTTTCAAAAAAGTAGACTTGCCAACACCATTATTTCCAACCAAACCAACCTTTTGACCAGCTTGAAGGCTCAACTGCTGGATTGTAAACAAACTACGTCCCGCAAATTCCTTCTCTAATTGAATACATTTTATCATTTCCATATAGACCTCTTTTCTTCACAAAAAGGGCTTCTATTCTTCAAAAAATGACACAAGAAAAAAGCCATGCAAAACATGACCTTTCCCTATGGAAAAAGTCACATGAATAGTAAGCCCTTATGAGCAGTCTTATCCCTTGTATTCTCGGTTAATATAACCTCACTACAATTTTTAAGAATGACTAATAAGTAGCTTAATTATTCATGTAACTTCACCTCACGTATTTTATATATTTATTCTAAACAAGTTCAATGAATTTGTCAAATCTTGGTCAAGGCAGTCGCTGTATCTGGCGATGTGTCATAGACTTGGAAATCTACTCCAACTCCTAAATCAGCCTGCGCCAACTGATTAACCATGGTCATGTGAGCCAATTCCTTGATATTGTTTTCCTTTGACAAATGCCCTAGGTAAATCTTTTTGGTCCGATTTCCAAGTGAGCGAATCATGGCATCAGCTCCATCTTCGTTACAAAGATGGCCCTTATCGGATAGAATCCGTTGCTTCAAATTCCATGAATAAGAACCCGAGCGCAAAATTTCAATATCATGGTTCGATTCAATCAAATAAGCATCGGCATTTTCTACAATTCCAACCATGCGGTCACTGACATAGCCTGTATCCGTCAATATAACAAAGGATTTGTCATCCTTCATAAAACGGTAAAATTGCGGACATGCAGCATCGTGACTAACTCCAAAGGACTCAATGTCTAGGTCGCCAAAAGTCTTCATAGCACCCAATTCGAAGATATGTTTTTGAGCCACATCAATCTTGCCCAATTTGCTCTCCATAGCCTGCCAGGTCAATTCATTGGCATAAATGTCCATCCCATACTTACGTGCTAAAACACCGATACCATGGATGTGATCACTATGTTCATGCGTTACCAGGATAGCATCAATATCCTCAGGCTTTCGGTCAATTTCCGCCAAAAGACTGGTAATCTTTTTCCCTGATAAGCCAGCATCCACTAAGATTTTCTTTTTATCTGTTTCCAAGTAAAAACAATTCCCGCTGGACCCCGAAGCTAAAATACTATAATTAAAACCTTTTCCGATCATATTCTCCTATTCTTCCTCATCTGAATCATCCCACTCATCTAGTGCGATGTCCTTGCTGTACGGCAAGACAATTGTAAACGTTGAGCCATGACCATATTCGCTTTTAGCCCAGATAAAGCCCTTATGTTGTTTTACGATTTCTTTTGCAATAGCTAAACCAAGACCTGTACCACCTTGGGCACGAGATCGTGCCTTGTCCACGCGATAGAATCGGTCAAAAATTCTAGGTAAATCTGCTTTCGGAATCCCCAGACCTTCGTCTGAGACGGACACAATCAACTGGCTATCTGTGGTCTTCATGCTGAAGGTAATTGTCCCGCCGTCTGGCGAATATTTAATGGCATTATTTAAGATATTATCCAAAACCTGAGTCATCTTATCTGTATCAATCTCAACCCAAATAGGACTGATTTGATAGTCACGAACAATCGTATAGACCTTATCAGAATCAGCATTTTTCATTTGGTCAAAACGGTTAAGAATAAAGGTCACAAAAGCAGTAAAGTTTATCAGTTCGACATCTATCTGACCAACCTGATTATCAATGCGCGATAAACTTAGGAGGTCTGTAATCATCCGCATCATGCGGTTGGTCTCATCTAAGGATACCTTAACAAAACTCGGTGCAACAGACTCCGTTAGCGCTCCCTCATCCAGAGCCTCTAGATAGGATTTGACGGAAGTCAATGGCGTACGCAATTCATGACTCACATTTGACACAAACAGCCTACGTTCCCGTTCTTCCTTGGCCTGCTCGGTCATATCATGTAAGACGACAACCAAGCCAGAAATCAGACCACTCTCACTACGAATCGTGGCAAAATTAGCGCGTAAAGTCAGAAATTCTTCGTTTTCATTGGTGTGATCAATCACAATCTCAGGTGTCTGAGCCAACAAATCTCTCAATGTATAACGGTCTGATAAATCTAAAACCTCTAGCAGGTGATACTGCTCCTGCTTTTGGCTAGAAAGCCCCAACTGTTTCTGGGCCATATCGTTAATCATGATAATCCGTCCGATACGGTCTGTAGCAATAACACCGTCACTCATATAGGACAAGATGGAAGTCAGACGCGTCTTTTCTTGTTCTAAATTATCATGAGTTAAGCGGATGACCTCGGACAGATCATTAAGAGAATTCGCCATGTCTGTGATTTCAGGACTTCCCCTCATGTCTAACACATCTGCATAATTCCCCTCAATTAAGGCGTTGACTTTTTGATTGAGTTGTTTAATTTGCTTATTATCCCGATAGTTTTCAATCAAAAGGACCGTCAGAGCAATTAGAAAGCCAATCAAAATGACAACAAACCAAAATTCTGCCGTGGTCATTAAATAACGTAATTGATTAATCATTTCCTTTTATAAAATATCCCACTCCGCGACGAGTAAGAATGTATTCTGGTCTGCTTGGTGTATCTTCAATTTTCTCACGCAGACGACGAATCGTTACATCCACCGTGCGGACATCACCAAAGTAATCATAACCCCAAACTGTTTCCAATAGATGTTCTCGAGTCATAACCTGACCTAAGTGTTTGGCCAGATGGTGGAGCAATTCAAACTCACGATGGGTCAGCTCCAGCTCTTTGCCATGCTTCTTAGCGACAAACGCATCAGGCAGAATGACCAAATCGCCAATCACCAACTCTGGAGTCCCTGTTGACTCAATATTTGTCTGCGTCTCTGCCAATTCACTACGACGAAGAAGAGCCTTAACACGCGCCTGCAATTCACGATTAGAGAAGGGCTTGGTCACATAATCATCCGCCCCGATTTCAAGCCCGATAACCTTATCAAATTCGCTATCTTTAGCAGATAACATCAAGATTGGAACATTGCTGGTCTTACGAATCGTTCGAGCGACTTCTAGTCCGTCCAATTCTGGCAGCATCAAGTCCAAAATGACAATGTCAGGAAACTCAGCCTCAAAGACTTCCAAGGCTTCACGTCCATCGAAAGCTGTCACAACTTCATATCCCTCGCGCGTCATATTAAACTTAATAATATCTGAGATTGGTTTTTCATCATCTACAATTAATATTTTTTTCATTAGTATCTTACCTTTGCTTTATTTCTTCTATTATATCAAACTTACCTAAAAAATTCATATTTCAAAACTATCTGACACAGCTATGTCACATTTTATAACATACAATACATTAAATTGTCAGAATTTACTTGACATTGTATATAGGCAGTGCTAAGATGGGAATACCTAAAAAACACTATGCAAGGAGAATTTTATGGCTTTAGTAGAATTTAAAGATGTCAACAAATACTATGGCGACTACCACGCCCTACGCAATATCAACTTGGAATTCGAACCTGGACAGGTTGTCGTTCTCCTTGGACCTTCCGGATCCGGAAAATCTACTCTCATTCGCACGATTAACGGTTTAGAGGCAATTGATGAAGGAACGCTCATTGTCAACGGACATGATATTTCCTCTACTTCTATCAAAGAGCTCGTATCACTTCGCAAAGAAGTTGGCATGGTTTTCCAGCATTTTAACCTTTACCCACACAAAACCGTGTTAGAAAATGTTACTTTGGCACCTATTAAGGTTTTGGGAATCGATAAAGCTACGGCTGAAAAAACCGCTCAAAAGTATCTTGAGTTTGTTAACCTCTGGGATCGGAAGGATTCCTACCCTGCTATGCTATCCGGAGGCCAAAAACAACGTGTCGCCATCGCTCGCGGCTTAGCTATGAAACCTGAGCTTCTACTCTTCGATGAACCAACATCTGCCTTGGACCCAGAAACTATCGGCGATGTACTTGCAGTTATGCAAAAATTGGCACGTGACGGGATGAACATGATTGTCGTAACACACGAAATGGGCTTTGCCCGTGAAGTAGCTGATCGCATCATCTTCATGGCCGAGGGAGAAGTTTTAGTTGATACAACAGATGTGAATGGCTTCTTTGATAACCCGACAGAGCCTCGTGCCCAACAATTCCTCAGCAAGATTATCAACCACGAATCTGACAAAGTAAAACTCTAGGAGGAAGTCTATGGATAAGAAAAAAATCAACATTTTCTTTGCAATTAGATTATTGGTCTTCGGACTTATTCTTCTCGTTTTCGCAAAACAACCAGTAGCTCAAACAGAAACACCCGCATCCATTACCAATAGTGATCAAGTTCAAGCTATCATCGATAGGGGCGTGCTCCGCGTCGGAGTGAAACAGGACGTTCCTAACTTTGGCTACAAGAACCCTGATACTGGTGAATTCGAGGGAATGGAGATTGACATTGCTCGCAAAATTGCGGACGAGTTAGGGGTGGCGATTGAATTTACCCCTGTTACGGCACAAACTCGCGGACCACTGCTTGATAACGGTCAAGTCGATATGGTCATCGCAACTTTTACCATCACCGAGGAGCGCAAGTTGCTCTACAATTTCACAACTCCTTACTACACAGATGCTGTTGGCTTCTTGGTCAATAAGGATAGCGGAATTAAGACCTTTACCGACCTGGATGGAAAGACAATCGGTGTGGCTCAGGGTTCTATTACACGTACCCTCATCTCTGAACTAGCAGATAAGTATGGCATTTCAGTAAACTTTGCTGAACTTGGTTCTTATCCAGAACTCTCTGTCTCGCTACGTGCTCACCGTACAGACGCATTTTCTGTAGACCAATCTATCCTTTCTGGGTATATCAGCTCGAAATCTGAACTCATGGACTTTAGCTTCTCAGCTTCTGACTATGGAATCGTTACTAAATTATCTAACAAAGACCTTAACGACTACTTAAATAGTCTCGTAGAAAAATGGACTGCCGATGGTAGCCTACAAAGCATCTATGATGCCAATGGCCTCAAACCAGTCACAGAAACTGACGAATAGAAAGGTGAAACAATATGACAGTTTTAACAACTAGTCCTTACGCTTGGGAGAATTGGATCAGTTATTTCAAGGATTTCCCAACCTTTTTCCAAGGCTTTCTCTTTACCTTAGCCATTTCTGTCGGGGCCTTTATCATGGCCATGTTTTTAGGAATTGTCTTTGGTAGTCTCTCTTCAAGTAAAAATAAAGTTTTAAAAATCATCGCACGTGTCTATGTTGAATACTATCAAAATACACCGCTTTTGGTTCAGTTCATGATTGTTTATTATGGACTTCCACTGATTTCAAATTATGTCCTCATGCCGTCCATCTACTGGACAGCTGTTATCTGCGTGGGCCTCTATCACGGTGCCTATATCGCAGAGGTCATTCGTGCAGGGATTGAGGCTGTGCCTACCGGGCAAACTGAAGCCGCACTTTCACAGGGATTTACCCAGGCTGAAACCATGCGAATCATCATATTGCCACAGGCCATTCCTACGATTCTGCCACCTTTGACCAACCAAGTAGTAAACTTAATCAAGAATACGGCTACTGTTGCCATTATCTCTGGAGCTGATATTATGTTTATGACAAAATCTTGGTCTGCCATGAATGCCAACTACATACCAGCCTTTGCTGGTGCTGCTTTCCTTTACTTCATCATGTGCTTCCCTGTTGCAAGCTGGGGCCGTCGTATTGAAGAAAAGAATAAGTCTGCATTTTCACACTAAGAGGAGGTTGAACGATGAATTATGTTTTAGAATTACTCAAACCTTCAACCTTCCAACTCTTGTGGAACGGCTTGAAACTCACTCTCTATATTTCCAGTATTTCCGTGGTCTTGTCTGTCCTGTTTGGTATGATTTTGGCCATTATGCGAAATGGAAAAAATCCACTCTTCAAGTGGATTGCGACAATCTATATCGAGTTTGTGCGTAATGTCCCAAACTTGTTGTGGATTTTCACTGTCTTCTTGGTCTTCCAAATGAAGTCAACGCCTGCTGGTATCACTGCTTTTACTATTTTTACCACGGCAGCCATGGCCGAGATTATCCGTGGTGGTCTCAACGCCATCGGACCGGGCCAGACCGAAGCTGGTTTATCACAGGGTTTTACTCCAGTGCAAATCATGGTCTATATCATCATGCCGCAGGCCATTCGCAAGATGCTGCCAGCCATCATCTCGCAGATTGTAACGGTCATCAAGGACACTAGTTTCCTCTACTCCGTTATCGCCTTGCAAGAACTCTTTGGTTCTAGTCAAATCCTCATGGGACGCTACTTTGAGGCAGAACAAGTTTTCGCCCTCTATCTCATGGTCGCCTTGATTTACTTTAGCATCAACTTTGCCATCTCAAGCCTGTCACGTTATGTGGCTAAGTCTTGGGCGAGCAGCATAGAGTAAGATTTCTCCCAGCCAGTCGGTTGGGAGTTTTTGTGTTTGTAACAACTATTTTAAGAATGAATAATGATGATCTTTTACCTTGATTGTTACGAAAAAACTTGTCGACTGCACTCCAGGTCTACGAAAACCAATTCTATAGGTTCCGTCTTCCACATTAGAATAGTCAAATGTTTCGACTTTCTGTTTTAAATCAGCTAGTAATTTATCTTCCTCTACTAAGTCGTTTTCTAAACCAAGGTCCTTCTTATTAAAAAATTCAACTTCAATTACCGCCATTTCTTCCTCCATGAGCCAGTCTAAATTAATATCATAAAAACCTGCAAAAGCCCGACCATTATAGCGATTTTCCTCTACCTTTTCATAAAACTTTATCAGTTTTTCATCCTGAGTTTCAAGCCTACCATCCACTTCAAACAAAGTGAAATCTTTTTCTTCCATCAATTTAAATATCTGCTGTGCCTGATTCAGTAAATATTTACCTCTCGGCTGATGCCACATAGCTTGGTCAACGATACCATCAAATTGATACAACATTCCGCTTGGACTATCATCAAAATAGACCGTCATATTTAGTAGTCCGTTTAATGCCTCCTGTCCTTCAATTCGGTTATTGACCAAAGTATCAGAGGATTGAAGTGTAATTGACTGACCGTCTATAACTTCGGTATAATCATACTCTAAAACATCCCATGGGTTACCAATGGCTATAGGACGAAATTTTGTCAACTCCACCTTACCAGTGAAACCATATGACTCCATCCCCTGTTCAAGCATCATCTGATACGATATCAATTCCTCTCGACTAGCCACCCTAGGACTAAATAAGAGACACAAACCAACTATCATGACAATAAAGAAACCAACAATTCCTAACATCAGACCTACAATAACTTTTATTACTCTCTTCATTATTACCATCACTTTCCTTGACTATTATACCAAAAAAGAAGCCCTTTTGGACTTCTTACTTTATTTATTCAGCATCAGCTGGACGTGACTTGCGAGCAATATCTGCTAAGATATGGTCCACAAATTCTGATACAGACTGAGTTTGTGTTGCCTTGCTTCCGTAACGACGAACGTTGACAGCATTGTCTTCCATTTCCTTATCACCGACGATGAGTTGGTATGGAATCTTGCTAGTCTGACTCTGACGAATCTTGTACTGCATCTTCTCGTTCCGCTCATCCACGTGTACACGAACGCCACGGTCTTGCAATTCTTTGGCAACCTTCCAAGCGTAATCCAAGTGAGCTTCCACAGAGATTGGAATCATAGTCACTTGGGTTGGAGCCAACCAAGTTGGGAAGGCGCCCTTGTAGGTTTCAATCAAAATGGCAGTGAAGCGTTCCATGGTCGAGATAACACCACGGTGAATCATGACTGGGCGGTGCTCCTCACCGTCAGCACCAATGTAGGTCAGGCCAAAGCGTTCTGGTAAGAGGAAGTCCAACTGAATGGTTGACAGAGTTTCCTCATTACCAAGGGCAGTCTTAACCTGAATATCCAACTTCGGACCGTAGAAGGCTGCCTCACCCTCTGCTTCAAAGTAGTCCACGCCCATTTCATCCATGGCACCCTTCAGCATACGCTGGGCATTTTCCCACATCTCATCGTTGTCATAGTACTTCTCTTTGTCCTCTGGGTCACGATAAGACAGACGGAAACGGTAGTCGTTTAGGTTGAAATCTGCGTACACATCGATAATCAACTGGAGAGCTTTTTTGAACTCTTCTTGGATTTGCTCAGGTGTCACGAAAATATGACCGTCGTTAAGAGTCATCTCACGCACCCGTTGCAAGCCAGTCAATGCACCAGATTTTTCATAGCGGTGCATCATACCAAGCTCCGCAATACGCACTGGCAATTCACGGTAAGAACGCACATGGTTTTTATAAACTTGAATGTGGTGCGGACAGTTCATCGGACGAAGCACAAACTCCTCACCGTCGCCCATGTCCATAGTTGGGAACATATCTTCTGAATAATGCTCCCAGTGACCTGAAGTCTTGTAAAGCTCAACAGAAGCCAACGGTGGTGTGTAAACGTGCTGGTAGCCTGAAGCTAATTCCTTGTCTGTGATGTAACGCTCCAAGGTACGACGGATAGTCGCTCCATTTGGCAACCAGAATGGCAAGCCTTGACCAACTTCTTGGCTGATCATGAAGAGATCCAATTCCTTACCAAGTTTACGGTGGTCACGTTCTTTGGCTTCCTCACGCATTTGCAGGTAAGCCTTGAGGTCTTTCTTGTCAAACCAAGCTGTACCATAAACACGTTGCATCATTGGATTTTCGCTCTTACCACGCCAGTAGGCACCAGCCACATTGAGCAATTCAAAAATCTGGATACGGCCTGTTGACGGAACGTGTGGACCACGGCAGAGGTCAACGTATTCACCTTGGGTATAAATGGTCAAACCGCCCTCATCATCAGAATGTTCCTGAATCAATTCCAACTTGTATGGATCGTTTTTGAAAATCTCAAGAGCTTCTTCCTTGGTCACCTCACGGCGTTCTGAAGGGAAGTTTTCCTTGACAATCTTCATCATTTCTTCCTGAATGCGTGGCAGGTCTTCATTTGAAATCTGACCAGCCGCATTGTCCGTGTCATAGTAGAAACCGTCCTGAATAGCTGGACCAACCCCCAACTTGATGTCTGGGAAAAGACGACGAGCCGCTTGGGCAAACAAGTGAGCCGCTGAGTGACGCAAGATGTCCAAGGCATCCTCATGGTCAGGTGTTACGATTTCAAGCGTGCCGTCCTCTTCGATGGCACGAGTGGTGTCAATCAATTTACCGTTGAACTTACCAGCAAGAGCCTTTTTCGCCAAAGACTTGCTGATGCTCTCTGCAATTTCAAAAGTTGTCACGCCAGCTTGGTACTCACGAACAGCACCATCTGGGAAAGTAATATGAATCATAATATAAGATATAAAGGGCGTTAAGCGGACACAGACAAAATAGGAAACAGAACGACGACGCAAGCGTCTAGTTCTCGTTTATCTTTTTGGCCCAGTCCGTAGCCCGTATTCAGTTCAACCAAATACGGATGCCCTAGTCCTTTCTATTTTATTTATTTTTAATCCCCAATAACTCTTCTTTCTGAGTTAAAAAGGTTTCCATTTCTTTTTGAATGTCAATATCCAGTCGGTCGGCTAATTCGATCAACCACCAGATATTTTCAGCCATTTTATGCTCCAAGGTATAGGGCGTTTCATCATAGTAACGACCCTGCTTGGTCATAATCAGGCGGTTCATATTGCCAATATCATTGGTCAAAGCCAAGAGGTCCTCTTCAATAGACCACTCTTTGTCATGGTGCTTAACTTCCAACTCTCTGTAAGCCTTGCGAATGGCTAGGCAGCGGTCAATCGTTTCTTGTGGAATACTGGTCAACTTCATCTCCTTGTTTGGTCAAAAAAGAAAATACGACGCCCTCGCAAAAGGACGTCGTAACGTGGTTCCACCTTCATTCGCAGTCACGCTAAAAAGCCTGACTACCTCAGATTGGCGATAAGGGAACCACCCTTTTATGTTTGCATAAAATCATACCGAGTAGTGTCAATCCTATCCTCTATGTGCTTGCACCCACCGCACACTCTCTCAAAGATTTCCTAGAATTGATAAGTCTCTAAAAGCTATTATAACAGGATTTCCTGATTTTTCAAGGATTTTTCCTCATTTTCTTTCTTAGAGAAAATAGCAGAGCTCCTATCCCATTTCCAATCAGAGCACATAAGGTGTAGACAATCTGATAGAGAATAATCCATTCCTTAAAGAAAAAGATGGTTACAGGATAAAGCAGTAAAACCAAGGCAAGAAGGCTAGGAGAAAAGCCATAAAAAAATCCATAAAGAAGACCCGTTAGGAATAACACAATGGGAGTATAGAGCAATATATTCCCAACCACCAGCTCCTTAGAAAACATGGTGTCACTAATCAGATGAAAGGCAATTAGATAAATACCTGCATACATGGATAGAACAATGAGAGTTGCCAAAACCAGATTCTTCCAACTCTCTTTCCGAAGCTTTTCCATTTGAAACCTCCAAATTATTCAAAGAAATTCCGGATTGATTTTACTTGTTCGACTGATTTTTTCAATATTTTTGCTGTTGTGTCTGTTGATTTAACTACTACTTTTTGCGGTAGGTAAATAGCCTCTTTGATCAAAGCTTCTGCTACGCTATCTTGATTAGTATGTTCTTTTCTAAAATCATACGAAATCTTCAAATCTAGATAATATTCAAAAACCTTGCGCCCAAAATTCGTAGAAGAAATCTCATAGAGCTTCTTATCAAGCACATACGGATTCATTGGTGGTGTAGCAATAATTGCCTCAACGACGGCATCTGCCAACTCCTGTTCTCGAATGAAGAGTGTCCCAAACATCTTATCTGTTATAACGTTTTTTAAGTAGGGATTGCTATGTGCCAAAATAGGAGTTCCAGAAGCTAAGCTTTCTAAGAAAGTTAGTCCCTGTGTTTCACTGGTCGAAGCAGAAATAAAGAAATCCGCAGCTTTATAATAAAGCGCTGTATCACTTGGAGCAATCATCCCCGTCAACTGGATGTGTTCATCTAGATTAAGCTCCGCTATCATTTCCTGAAGATCATTTGTATAAGGTCCACCTCCGACAATGACCAACTTCACCTTGGGATTTTCCAGCAAAATTTTTGGCATTGCCTGAACGATTGCTTGGATATTCTTCTCGTGAGAAATCCTAGACAGACTTAACAACATCGTTTCATCACTAGCAATTCCTAGTTGTTCCCGCAACTCATCTGTTTCATCCTTGCCAATTTCTGGTCTATCAAACTTTGCCAAATCAATTCCTGTCGGAATTACTCGTTTAGAAATCGGAACGTTGTAACTCATTAAAAGATCTTCAACAATCTCACTGGGGCAAATTACCCCATCCAGATCTTTTAAAAATGCCCGTACTAAATATTTAACCATCCCAGGACGAATAATCCTCCCCTTGGCAATATAGTGTACGTAGTCTTCATACTGGGTATGATAAGTATGTACCACTGGAATATCTAGTTCCTTGGCAATCATTTTCCCCAAAATCCCCAAAGAAAATTCTGTATGAGTATGAATAATATCTAGTTTATAGCGACTTGCAATTTTTAAGGCATCTGTAAAACCCGCGTAAGCCACTCGACGATCTTTAAAGGCAAAAAAAGGTACGCTAGGAATTCGGATAATGTCCCAATCTTCGTAGCGATTCACATCCTCATCTGTCGTCGTAAAGATAAATACCGTATGTCCCAATTTCTCCAACTCTGTCTTAAGAGTCCGAATCGAAGTCGCGACTCCTGAAACCTGTGGAAAATAGGTATCCGTAAACAATCCAATCCGCATTTACATCTCCAATACTTGTCGATAGGCATCCACCAATTGGTGGGAAACATTGTCAATCGAGCGACTAACCGCAACCTGGTAGCCCGCCTCACGTTTATCAACCTGCTTGTCTAAGATTTTCTGAATAGAATCGACAAAATCATCCACTGTATGTCCCAATTCGGCAACGTTTTCGTCAATCCAACCATCGTAAACTGGAATATCTCTTAGAACAACATGCTGATGACTAGCAAGAGCTTCCAGAACAACAATCCCTTCTGTTTCCTCATACGATGGGAAGAAAAAGGCATCCGCTCCGCTCATTGCACCTTGAAAAACAGCACCTTTAAAATAACCTGGAAACTCGACATTCGCTGGATGATCTCCCTCAACAATTTTTCTAATATATGACGGAATCAGCCATTTATTGATTGAACCGAGCCAAATGAAGCGGACATGCGGCATCTTTTCGGCTACCTTGACAAAGTCTTCAATTCCTTTACGTCGGAAGTAGAGTCCTGCACAGACAACAACTGGCTGACCTTCTTCAATTTTAAAATGCTCTCGAAAGATTGCTTCCTTACGTTCATCCTTCTTATATTTATCTAAATCAATACCATTCGAAACGGCTATAATTGGCGTTGTCACACCGTAAGACTGGATAAGTTTTTTTGAATACTCTGAAGGAGTGATGACAAAGTCTGCCTTTTGGTACATGCTTGCTAGATATTTCCCTACAAAAGGAGCTAGGGTATTCGAACCGATAAAGGAATTTTGAAAATCTTCCTTCGTAGAATGTCCATGCATGATTACCTTTTTTCCACTCCGTTTGGCTGCATGTAGCAATAACCAGGAGCGTGGACCATAGGTATTGATATGAATGACATCATAATCTCCCAGCAGGTCTGTTGTATAAGGAATGCCTGCCATATCTAGTGCTTCCATCTGGTGTTGAAGCGCCCGACCAATTCCTGATTTCTCTAAAACAGTTTTACCTTCTAAATACAATAGTACTTTCATAATACCATTATAGCCCTTTTTTACATTTTTTCATATTTTAAACTGTATTCTATCAAAAAAATTAGCCAGCCGAAACTAGCTAATTTTTCTTCTTTTCAGAGAATTACTCCTCTTCTTCCTCCTTATTCTGTCTGCGTCGCTTATACAAACCGCCAAGAAGGAGGCCTGCTCCAAGGATTCCTGCCCAAGCTGATGATTGTTCACCAGTATTCGGTAATGCACCTTGTCTACGCGGAGCTTGAGAGTGACGAGGCGGGGTTGATTCTGACTCTGAGATGGACTCAGATACAGATTCAGAAATTGACTCGCTGACTGACTCTGAAATAGATTCAGATACAGATTCGGAAATTGACTCGCTAACTGATTCTGAGATGGATTCGCTAACTGATTCTGAAATTGACTCGCTGACTGACTCTGAAAGGGACTCACTTACTGACTCGGAGATGGACTCAGAAACTGATTCTGAAATTGACTCAGATACAGATTCCGAAATAGATTCGCTGACTGACTCTGAGATAGACTCAGAGACGGATTCTGAAAGTGACTCAGATGTAGATTCCGAAATAGATTCGCTGACTGACTCTGAGATAGATTCGGAAATTGATTCACTTACCGACTCTGAGATAGACTCAGATACGGATTCCGAAATGGATTCACTCACTGACTCTGAGATGGACTCAGAGACAGATTCGGAAAGAGACTCGCTGACTGACTCTGAGATAGATTCTGAGACTGATTCGGAAATTGATTCGCTAACTGACTCGGAAATCGACTCAGAGACGGATTCGGAAAGAGACTCGCTGACTGACTCTGAGATAGATTCTGATGTAGATTCCGAAATGGATTCGCTGACCGACTCGGAGATGGATTCAGATACGGATTCTGAAATAGATTCGCTAACCGACTCGGAGATGGATTCTGATGTGGATTCGGAAATTGACTCGCTGACCGACTCGGAGATGGATTCTGATGTAGATTCAGAAAGAGACTCGCTGACTGACTCTGAGATAGATTCAGATACGGATTCCGAAATGGATTCACTTACTGATTCGGAAATTGATTCGCTGACCGACTCTGAAAGGGACTCAGAGACGGATTCTGAAATTGACTCATTTACCGACTCGGAGATGGATTCAGATACGGATTCTGAAATCGACTCGCTGACCGATTCAGAGATAGATTCAGATGTAGATTCCGAAATGGATTCGCTGACTGACTCTGAGATGGATTCAGATGTAGATTCCGAAATAGATTCGCTAACTGACTCGGAGATAGATTCAGATGTAGATTCTGAAATCGACTCGCTGACTGACTCTGAGATGGACTCAGATACAGATTCTGAAATTGACTCACTTACTGACTCGGAAATTGACTCGCTGACTGACTCTGAGATAGATTCTGATACAGATTCTGAAATTGACTCACTTACTGACTCGGAGATAGACTCAGAAACTGATTCTGAAATCGACTCGCTGATCGATTCAGAGGTAGATTCTGATACAGATTCTGATACAGATTCTGAAATTGATTCTGATGTAGATTCCGAAATAGATTCGCTAACTGACTCGGAGATAGACTCAGATGTAGATTCTGAAATTGACTCACTTACTGACTCGGAGATAGACTCAGAAACTGATTCTGAAATCGACTCGCTGACCGATTCAGAGGTAGATTCTGATACAGATTCTGAAATTGATTCTGATGTAGATTCCGAAATAGATTCGCTAACTGACTCGGAGATGGATTCAGATACGGATTCTGAAATCGACTCGCTGACCGATTCAGAGATAGATTCTGAGACGGATTCGGAAATGGATTCAGATGTAGATTCCGAAATAGATTCGCTAACTGATTCTGAAAGGGACTCAGAGACGGATTCGGAAATTGACTCGCTTACCGATTCTGAGATAGATTCTGAGACTGATTCGGAAATCGATTCACTTACTGATTCTGAAAGGGACTCACTTGCCGACTCAGAGATAGACTCAGATGTAGATTCCGAAATAGATTCGCTCACTGACTCAGAGATAGACTCGCTGACTGATTCTGAAATTGACTCAGATGTAGATTCTGAAATCGATTCACTTACTGACTCTGAGATAGATTCACTTACCGATTCAGAGATAGATTCGGAGACGGATTCGGAAATTGATTCAGATGTAGATTCAGATGTAGATTCAGATGTAGATTCAGATACGGATTCTGAAATCGAGTCGCTGACCGACTCGGAGATGGACTCAGATACAGATTCTGAAATCGATTCACTTACTGACTCTGAGATAGATTCAGATGTAGATTCAGAAATGGATTCACTCACTGACTCTGAGATAGATTCAGATGTAGATTCAGAAATGGATTCACTCACTGACTCTGAGATGGATTCAGATACAGATTCTGAAATAGATTCGCTTACCGACTCTGAGAGGGATTCAGAGACAGATTCGGAAATCGAGTCGCTGACTGACTCGGAAAGGGACTCAGATACAGATTCTGAAAGGGATTCGCTAACTGACTCGGAGATGGACTCAGATACAGATTCTGAAATCGACTCGCTGACTGACTCCGAAATAGATTCATAGACGGATTCGGAAATAGATTCGCTAACTGATTCTGAAATTGATTCTAAGACTGATTCAGAAATGGATTCGCTGACTGACTCGGAGATAGATTCAGATACGGATTCCGAAATGGATTCACTTACTGATTCGGAAATTGATTCAGATGTAGATTCAGATACGGATTCTGAAATCGATTCACTTACTGACTCGGAAATCGATTCAGATACGGATTCAGAAATCGACTCACTTACTGACTCTGAGATAGATTCAGATACGGATTCCGAAATGGATTCACTTACTGACTCGGAAATTGATTCAGATACAGATTCAGAAAGGGACTCACTCACTGACTCTGAGATTGATTCAGAGACTGATTCTGAGATAGACTCGCTAACTGATTCTGAAATTGACTCGCTGACTGACTCGGAAAGGGACTCAGATACAGATTCTGAAAGGGATTCGCTAACTGACTCGGAGATGGACTCAGAGACGGATTCAGAAATGGATTCGCTGACTGACTCTGAGATAGATTCAGATACGGATTCAGAAATGGATTCACTTACTGATTCGGAAATGGATTCGCTGACTGACTCGGAGATAGACTCAGATGTAGATTCAGAGATTGACTCGCTGACCGACTCTGAGATGGACTCAGATACAGATTCTGAAATTGATTCGCTGACTGACTCTGAGATAGATTCTGAGACCGATTCGGAAATCGACTCGCTGACTGACTCTGAGATGGATTCAGATACGGATTCTGAAAGCGATTCGCTGACTGACTCGGAAATGGACTCAGATACAGATTCTGAAATTGATTCGCTGACTGACTCTGAGATAGACTCAGATACAGATTCTGAAAGGGATTCGCTGACTGATTCTGAGACGGATTCAGAGACAGACTCGCTAACTGACTCCGATACCGATTCAGAAATGGATTCGCTGACTGACTCGGAGATAGACTCAGATGTAGATTCTGAAATCGACTCGCTGACTGACTCGGAGATAGATTCTGAGACGGATTCTGAAAGGGATTCACTAACTGACTCGGAGATAGACTCAGATACGGATTCTGAAAGCGATTCGCTGACCGACTCGGAGATGGATTCAGAGACAGATTCTGAAATTGATTCGCTGACTGACTCAGAGATAGACTCAGAGACTGATTCTGAAAGCGATTCGCTTACTGACTCGGAGATAGATTCTGATACGGATTCTGAAAGGGACTCGCTTACTGACTCGGAAATTGATTCAGATACGGATTCTGAAAGCGATTCGCTGACCGACTCGGAGATGGACTCAGAGACTGATTCTGAAATTGATTCACTCACTGACTCGGAAATCGATTCAGATACGGATTCAGAGATAGATTCTGAGACTGACTCGGAGATTGACTCGCTTACCGATTCAGAGACAGATTCAGAAAGGGACTCACTCACTGATTCAGAGATAGATTCAGATGTGGATTCTGAAATCGATTCGCTCACTGACTCGGAGATTGATTCTGAGACGGATTCTGAGATGGACTCAGAGACTGACTCGGAAATAGACTCAGATACGGATTCTGAAATCGATTCACTAACTGACTCAGAAAGTGACTCGCTTACCGATTCTGAGATGGATTCTGAAAGGGATTCACTCACTGACTCTGAGATGGATTCAGATACGGATTCAGAAATAGATTCGCTGACTGATTCTGAAATAGACTCACTTACCGACTCGGAGATAGATTCAGATGTGGATTCTGAGATGGATTCACTCACTGACTCGGAGATGGATTCACTTACTGATTCCGAAACAGACTCGCTTACCGATTCTACAACTGACTCTGAGATCGACTCACTGACTGATTCAGAAACAGATTCAATAACTGATTCGGAAATCGATTCTGAAATAGAGCTTGAAACAGACTCACTACTGGACTCCGATATAGACTGTCGGACCGACTCACTGCTAGATTCACTAGTTGATTTCGCGATAGATTCTGATTCTGAGTTAGAAATTGACTCTGACATTGACTCAAAGGTAGACTCACTAATCGAGGTAGATATTGATTCAGAAGTGGATAACGAAATGGAGGTCGAATTGTATTCACCCCTGGCAATTGCCGCATTAGAAAACATGTAGTTTTCGTTAGTCCATTGACTTCCAGTATTCATCGCACTGTTCGCATAGGTCGTTTCTGTCAAAATATTCTTTGTTGAATTGACATCAACTCGGCTGCTAACAACAATTAACAACGGTGAACCTGTATAGCCACCAATATTCAACCGTAAGGATTGACCATTTGTGCCAAAACTGGAGGTTATCCTATTTGAAGCATCTGCATAGTTCGAAAAATCCCCCTCCATACTATCAATAAACTGTCCTTGTGGCACACTATAGGCACGAATAGTAGTTGTTGCCGCTGAAAAACTGGATGCCCCTTTGGAAACAATCTGCAAAATTTCATTGTAGTTATTATTGTTCCTTCCGTTCTCGTTTAAATAGATAACATGGTCATAAGTTCCGTTTGTTAAATTAATATTGGTCAAATACGCCCGAAGAGAATAGGCACCATCTATACGAGTTGCAGGATTTGAATAAACTACGTTTGCATAACGGCTATCTGAATATTGATTATTCAAAGTGACAGCAAACTGCTGGCTTCCTTCACTCTGTACAACTTTCTGGTCCACAAATACCGAAAGATTAATACTTCCAGTAACAGATTTTAAATCATCAACATTAGAATTTAGAGTATAGGTAATTGTACGAGCATCATGATTCCAAACCCCTGTTGCAATAACTTTTCCATCTACCACAATATCAGGAATTTTTACGTCTGCCGGTACCCCGCTACCTGATAGATTCAAACTTTGGGATAACGTTACTGTGAATTGATCTCCAGCTTTAGCTAAATCATTGACAGAAAATTGAATCGTGGCACGAAGTTGTCCCCCTGATAAGCCCATTGGTTCAACCGTCGAGGGAATCGATAATGAAACAGTTCCTGAAGTGATGACTTCTTGATTGGTCAACCTTCTAAAACCACTACCGACACTTGCCGAATAAGTCCGAAACTCTTCAGCCAAACGTGTCAAATTGATTGCATCCTGACCATACTCCAAGGCTGCTTTATCTAATTCCTCTTGTGTCCGACTCTTATCTTGTAATAGTTGTTCAGCCAGTTTTAACTTTTCTTCTAAGCGAGTTCGTGCCTCCAGGTAATCTTTATAAGCCTGAGAATCTGCCTGTTCACCGGGGTCAACCAATTCCGTAAGCGCTGCTTTCATCGAAGCTATTATAGCCTCTAGTCGACTATTATCCCTTGCAAGAGGAACAGTTTCCTCCTCCGATATTGATTCTTCAACAGTCTCCTCCACTACCTCTTCTATAACAGGTTCTGTACTTTCTGAAACACTATGCTCACCATCAATAGATGCGGGCTCAGCATTCTCCGATGCAACCGTATTCATTGTGACTTCATCAGTCATTGCCAGCGCTGTTTCTTCTGTATACTCTGAAGCATATACGACATCCTCAGTCACAACTTGCTCTATCGCTACACCGCTCAATAACGCCCCTATAGATACGATCCCCTTGACCATTGATGGACTTGAAATTCTTACATCATCCAAATCTCTTGCCAATTTTCTTTTGCGAACAAGACGTGTTACTCTACGTAGCCACTTCTTTTTTACCTTATGAAGGCGCACCTTTGTCTCGCTGATTAGTTCAACAGTTCGTCCTCCATCTTCACCTGTTCCCATAGAAATACCTCCTTTTATTATATTGTTTTTTGGCCTATTATTAGTTTAACATTGTGATTTTATTTTAGAAAGGAAATATATGCAAAAATATCTGTTTTTACTCTGTTTTTTTTGTACTAAAAATCTATACATGTTTATTGGTAGTCATGAAATACTGGCAAAAGGTATCATCTAATAAGAGAAAATCTCTTACAAATCATATCTTTTCCCTGATAACATTTTTTAATTTTGACTCGCAATACGGCCATTGGAAATCAAATAAGCTCCCCCTATTCGTGTTGATACTAACACATAATAACAAGCAAAAAAAGGAATTTCTTCCTTCCCACATTCCCATCCCCCTATTACTTGAGCATAAAAAAGAGAGAGAATACTTGTATTCTCTCTACTATTTACTTAATACAACATGGGCGATAAATTTTATAAGTCAAAGTCGATGCGAAAACGCATAGTACTATCGTCAACCACTGTGAAACTATAATTAAAACCATGCTTATCCAAAACTTGCTTCACTAAATACAAACCAATCCCAGTCCCCCCATCTTGCTTAGCACGACTATAATCCGGTCTATAGAAAGGAAGGAACAACTTTTCTATCTCATCTTCAGGTAAAATATGGGCCACTTCATTATCCACAATAAACGTCCCTTGTTTGCAAATCAGACTAATCTTTCCTCCTGAACGACTGTATCGGAAAGCATTATCAATAATATTTTTTAAAGCCTTCATCAACAAGACACGATCACCTTTTATAGATGTCGGAGACAATATAGTTGAGAATTGATACTGGTTAACAATCGCTAATGCATTGTAACTCGCCATTGATTCCTGAAGTACTTCATCTAGTTGGAAAATCTCTTCCTGATTTCGAGTAGAAATTTCCATATTAGTTGCATCCAAGATGGAATGTACCAACTCTGATTGATTTTGTAAAATTGTACGACATTTTTTCAAATAAAGGTCATGATTTTTAAATTCTCCTACATTATAAATCATTCCCTCTACAAGCCCCATCATACTGGCAATCGGAGTCTTTAGTTCATGAGAAGTCATCCGAAGAAATTCTGATTTTTCACGTTCTCTATTCTGTGCCTGTTTCGTCTCTATTCTCAACTCTTCAATACTCATTAACAATTTAGAGTAGAGACGATTCACATCCTGAGCCAAAACAGAAATTTCATCCTGACCAACTACCTGACATTCAATCCCGCTTTCTAAACTTTGCATCTTACGTGCAGTTTCTGAAATCAAAGCAATTCGTCGAGTAGACAATTTACTATAAATTGCTCCCACAATCAGTGCCAGAATAACAATCAAGATCATCACGAAAGGATAGAGGGTCAAGAGTGATTGACTGACTTGTGAAAGACCTGTAAAGCCATATTCCGCCATCAGTATATAGGTTGATTTTTCTTTAGAAACAAGCGTTGTCGACCATGACCCTACTTCATCGTAGGAGCTAAGATTTTTATAATTAGGATGTCTCCCCTGATCATCAGTTATCAATTCTTCTCTTGGCCAGAGTCGCTCACCATTACTATCAAAAAGACTATACAATAAATCTGGACGATTCAAATCATACTTTTCAATATTGGTCAGAATATCTTCGTTCGATTGACCGTCCAAATTAACCATAACAGTATTAAAATTATCTCGTAATTCTTGACGTCTCTGCTGATTATAATAAATCGGCATAGCAAAATAAAGTAGGGCAACGAGAATGAGGGATGTAACTGAAATTAGAGATGTAACGATAATAAATTGTCTACGGGCAAGTTTCATCTAACCCTCTTCAATTTGGTAACCACGACCAACTACCGTTTTTAAGTGTAAGCTAGGCAACTTTTTACGAATATTTTTAATATGATTATCTAACACACGACTATCCAATTCTGTATACCCCCAAATTCCCATCATTAGATTATCTCGACTCACAATATTACCTTTTCTTTTTGCCAAGTAGAGGAAGACCTCATACTCTTTCTTCGTTAACTGTACTTCCTGCTCCCCTACATGAACATAGCCAGCCTGTTGATCAATAAGGATGTCACCTATTCGTATAGTCTCATCCACATGTTTTACTTTTAAAATATTTTCAATTCTCTTCATTAAAACAAGAGGTGAAAACGGCTTTGTCACAAAATCACTTATATCCTGATTAAAGCTAATTAATTGAGTATACTCATCACTTAAAGCAGTCAAAACCAATACTGGAACAGATGAAATTTTCCGAACTGCTGTCAATAACTCCAATCCTGTCATCGTCGGCACCATAATATCCAAAATAAGTAGATCAAATTCCATTTTCTGGATTTCTTCTAATGCCTGTCCACCGTCAAATAGAGGTAAAACATCGTGACCACTATCTCTTAAAAATTCGCAGACTACCTGATTAATAACTAAATCATCTTCTAATACTAAAATTTTTGCCATGCGCTCTCCTTCCATTTTTATAAAACAATCTAGCAATTCTAACAATTAGGTAGCCTGCAATGGCAAAACTCCTAATTCTTAGCGAAAATGATTACACGCCCGCAAACGTTCGTTCGCAAGCCTACTCGCTATCTATTTTTATCGGAAACAAAATAAAGCCTCTGCAAGAACTCAAAACTGTACAGAGGTAAATAATGTAAAAATTCCACCTCATATCACTAAGCTTACGAAACAAAAGTTCGTGTCGTCCAACTTTTTGTTCATACAGCTTGTTTTCGTTAAAAATAGATTAACGAGCATGTCAAGGTGACTAGTGGAATCAATAAAATATCTTGCTCAAAAATTAAAACATTGTAAGAAAACTAATGAAAAAACAAGTCTTCTACTTTCAAACATGTTCCAATCATTGAGCTGTCATTCAAACAATCTAACTGTCCCCCCGAACAGCCTCTATAAAATATCACAATTGCTTGGTAAAAACGAAGGTCTCATCAGATGAATTTGCTACAAAAGTAAGTAGTCTTGATCTCTGTGATTCCAAATGCAAAATATATTCATTTTAGCAAAGATATTATATATATAATCCCCAAAAAATTCAACTAATCTGTTCAAAAATATTTTTATCAATCAAACATAGTCTATTTCCCGTGCAATATCAACAGAGTTTATGTTGAAATATGTTGATATTTTTTCAAAAAACAGAAAAAAAATACATTAAACATGGTTTTTGTGTAGATTTTTTTGATATTATTATAAAGCAAGTGTGATCGGAATAATTTGAATATCAACCTAGCCATTCACTTTTTAGTATATGCTAGATTTGATTGGTCTTATATATTTATAGTTGCATTTAGCAAACTATTTTCCCCCAAAAATATACGACCAATTTTTCAAAAATATGTTGTAAATCCTCCCCCAGGTAATATACAACTCGTTTAATCACTTGCTTGGTAAAAAGAGAGAGCAATCACGTTAACTGTGACTGCTCTTTTATTTTTATATAGATTAGAGTATTCCTTAGTTTATAAAAATAGCACTCACAATAGATGAAGTGCTATTTTCATTTATCACTTAGTTGATTTCCGTACTTTGATTCCGTGGTTAAGAACTACCTCACGGTTTTCCAACTCTTCCTTATGCATGATTTTGGTGAGCATGCGCATAGCAATTGCACCAATATCGTATAGCGGCTGATTGATAGAGGTCAGGTTTGGACGGGTAAACTTGGTCACTAGGGAATCATCACTTGTAATGATTTCAAAGTCTTCTGGAACCTTGATGCCCATATCACTGACACCATTCAATAGACCAGCAGCAATCTCATCTTCTGCAACATAAGCTGCAGTTGCTCCGGCATTCAAAATACGTTCTGCTAGAGCGTAGCCTTCCTCGTATTTATACTTGGATTCAAAAACCAATCCTTCGTTAAACTCGATTCCGTTGTCCTTCAAGCCTTGTTTGTAGCCTGCAAAACGAACTTTACCATTGATGTCATCTACAAGCGGCCCTGATACAAAGGCAATTTTCTTGTTGTTCTTAGCTAACAGATTGACTGCATCAACACTAGCGGCAGCATAGTCAATATTGACACTAGGTAATTGGTGCTCCAAATCCACGGTACCAGCTAAAACAATCGGTGTACGTGAGCGTGAAAACTCCGCACGAATCTTGTCTGTCAAATGATAGCCCATGAAAATGATTCCGTCCACCTGTTTTGAGAATAGGGTATTTACTACATTGATTTCTTTCTCATCATTTTCATCACTGTTTGCTAAGACGATATTGTATTTGTACATATCGGCAATATCATCGATACCTTTGGCCAAGGTTGCAAAATAAGCATTAGCAATGTTTGGAATCACAACCCCCACAGTGGTAGTCTTCTTGCTGGCCAAGCCACGTGCAACAGCATTCGGACGATAATCCAAACGGTCGATGACTTCTAATACTTTTTTACGAGTATTTTCCTTTACGTTTTTATTCCCATTTACCACGCGCGATACTGTCGCCATGGATACACCTGCTTCGCGGGCAACGTCATAAATCGTTACCGTATCGTCAGTGTTTAACATACGTTATGTACTCCCTTTCAATAGTTCTAGTTCTATGAAAATTACGCTTTCACTCAAGTATAGTGTATCACTTTTTGAAACCACTTTCAAGAGAAAAACACCATTTTTTTGATAATACTTGCAATTTTTTTCATTTTTTGGAACAATAGTCTATATAATAAACGAAACTTTCACTTTTTTTACCACTACATGCTAGAAAGGTCTCCACTATGTCAAAATTACATCATGTTAAATCCTACTTAGAAGCCAACAAAATGGACTTGGCCATCTTCTCTGATCCAGTTAGCATCTATTATCTGACTGGCTATCATAGCGATCCTCATGAGCGCCACATGATGCTCTTTGTTATGCCTGACCACGACTCACTACTCTTTCTCCCTGCCTTGGATGTAGAACGTGCGGTTGCGACGGTTGACTTTCCTGTAGCCGGCTATATGGACTCAGAAAATCCATGGCAGATTATCAAGAGCAAATTGCCACAAAAATCTTTCTCAGCAATCGGTGCAGAATTTGATAATTTGAATTTAACCCGCTACCATGGTCTTCAGTCTATCTTTAGCCAACCATTTTCAGACATTACACCTCTGATTAATACTATGAAATTGATCAAGTCTCGTGATGAAATTGAAAAAATGCTGGTTGCTGGAGAGTTTGCGGATAAGGCTATGCAGGTTGGGTTTAACAATATCTCACTCAACGTAACCGAAACGGATATTATTGCTCAGATTGAATTTGAAATGAAGAAACAAGGCATCTCAAAAATGAGCTTTGAGACCATGGTCTTAACAGGCGACAATGCCGCAAATCCACACGGTATTCCCTCAACAAACAAAATCGAGAATAACGCTCTGCTATTGTTCGACCTAGGCGTGGAAGCTTTGGGCTATACGTCTGATATGACACGGACTGTCGCTGTCGGTAAACCTGATCAGTTTAAAAAAGATATTTACAACTTGACTCTGGAGGCTCACATGGCGGCTGTCAATATGATTAAGCCTGGTGTGACTGCTGGTGAGATTGACTATGCCGCTCGCTCTGTGATTGAAAAAGCAGGTTATGGCGAGTACTTCAACCACCGACTCGGTCACGGTTTGGGAATGAGTGTCCATGAATTCCCATCGATTATGGAAGGCAATGATTTGGTCATCGAAGAAGGTATGTGTTTCTCTGTCGAGCCTGGTATTTACATCCCTGGAAAAGTTGGTGTTCGTATCGAGGATTGTGGTTACGTTACCAAAAATGGCTTTGAAGTCTTTACAAAAACACCAAAAGAATTACTGTATTTTGAAGGGTAACCCCCTTCTTTTTTATGCTGTATACTCTTGAATAGCATCTCCACACCTCCAATTAATTATTTAAAATCACATCGTGCTATCCGTTAAAAAACTTTCCAATCTCTTATATACAAAAGTAGCTAGTACAAATTGTACTAGCTACTTTTGTATTTTATCGTAAACTCAGACGAACTATTTCTTCTCCTCTTTTTTACGTTTCTTGTACAAACCACCAAGAAGAAGACCCGCTCCAAGCATGCCTGCCCAAGCTGATGACTGTTCACCTGTATTTGGCAACACGCCTTGTCTACGCGGAGTTTGAGACTGACGAGACGGAGTTGATTCTGACTCTGAAATTGATTCAGATACTGATTCTGAAATCGATTCACTTACTGACTCGGAAATAGATTCGGAAATTGATTCACTCACTGACTCAGAGATAGACTCGCTAACTGATTCTGAAATCGATTCACTTACTGACTCGGAGATAGATTCTGATGTAGATTCAGAGATTGACTCGCTTACCGATTCTGAGATGGATTCTGAAATGGATTCACTTACCGACTCGGAGAGGGATTCAGATACGGATTCGGAAATTGATTCACTTACTGACTCGGAAATGGACTCAGAGACGGATTCGGAAATGGACTCGCTGACTGACTCGGAAAGGGACTCAGATACAGATTCGGAAATTGATTCGCTGACTGACTCTGAAAGAGATTCAGATGTGGATTCAGAAATCGACTCGCTCACTGACTCTGAGAGGGATTCAGATACCGATTCTGAAATCGACTCGCTGACTGACTCGGAAAGGGACTCAGATACAGATTCTGAAATTGATTCGCTGACTGACTCTGAAAGAGATTCAGATGTGGATTCAGAAATCGACTCGCTCACTGACTCGGAGATGGATTCAGATACCGATTCTGAAATCGACTCAGAAACTGACTCTGAAAGAGATTCAGATGTGGATTCTGAAATGGACTCGCTGACTGACTCGGAGAGGGACTCAGAAACTGATTCAGAAATCGACTCGCTGACCGACTCTGAAATTGACTCAGATACAGATTCTGAAATTGATTCGCTGACTGACTCGGAAAGGGACTCAGATACAGATTCTGAAATTGATTCGCTGACTGACTCGGAAAGGGACTCGGATACAGATTCTGAAATTGATTCGCTGACTGACTCGGAAAGGGACTCAGATACAGATTCTGAAATTGATTCGCTGACTGACTCGGAAAGGGACTCAGATACAGATTCAGAGATTGACTCGCTGACTGATTCTGAAAGCGACTCGGAGATGGATTCTGATACGGATTCAGAAATGGATTCGCTAACTGACTCAGAGATAGATTCAGAGACGGATTCAGAAATTGACTCGCTTACTGATTCTGAAAGGGACTCGCTGACCGACTCTGAGATAGATTCAGAAATCGACTCACTTACTGACTCAGAGACGGATTCGGAAAGGGACTCGGAGATTGATTCCGAAAGGGACTCGGATACAGATTCGGAAATAGATTCGCTGACGGATTCAGAAAGGGATTCTGACACAGATTCGGAAATTGACTCAGATGTAGATTCAGAAATTGATTCGCTTACCGACTCGGAGATGGACTCAGATACAGATTCGGAAATTGATTCTGAGACTGACTCTGAAAGAGATTCAGATGTGGATTCAGAAATTGACTCACTTACTGACTCGGAAATTGACTCAGAGACGGATTCGGAAATTGATTCAGATGTAGATTCCGAAATAGATTCGCTCACTGACTCAGAGATAGACTCGCTGACTGACTCGGAGATAGATTCTGAGACGGATTCGGAAATTGATTCAGATACCGATTCAGAAATAGATTCGCTGACTGACTCGGAGATGGACTCAGAAACTGATTCTGAAATCGACTCGCTGACCGATTCTGAGATGGATTCAGATGTAGATTCAGAAATAGATTCGCTCACTGACTCGGAGATAGACTCAGATGTGGATTCAGAAATTGACTCGCTCACTGACTCGGAAAGGGACTCAGATACCGATTCGGAAATCGACTCGCTGACCGATTCAGAGATAGACTCAGAGACAGATTCTGAAATAGATTCGCTGACTGATTCAGAGATAGATTCACTTACTGATTCAGAAATCGACTCGCTTACCGACTCGGAGAGGGATTCAGAGACGGATTCAGAGATAGACTCGCTTACCGACTCTGAGATAGATTCTGAGACGGATTCGGAAATCGACTCGCTGACTGATTCTGAAATTGACTCAGATGTAGATTCAGAAATAGACTCGCTGACCGATTCAGAGATAGATTCTGATACAGATTCTGAAATTGACTCAGATGTAGATTCGGAAATTGATTCACTCACTGACTCAGAGATAGACTCAGATACGGATTCTGAAATTGACTCAGATGTAGATTCGGAAATTGATTCACTCACTGACTCAGAGATAGACTCAGATACGGATTCTGAAATTGACTCGCTAACTGATTCTGAGACGGATTCGGAAATAGATTCGCTCACTGACTCTGAGATAGATTCAGAGACTGATTCTGAAAGCGATTCAGATGTAGATTCTGAAATCGACTCGCTGACTGACTCGGAGATGGACTCAGATACAGATTCGGAAATGGACTCGCTGACTGACTCGGAGATAGACTCAGATGTTGATTCAGAAATTGATTCGCTGACTGACTCGGAGATAGACTCGCTAACTGATTCTGAGATGGATTCTGATGTAGACTCAGAAATTGATTCACTTACTGACTCTGAAAGGGATTCAGAGACTGATTCGGAAATTGACTCAGAGACGGATTCTGAAAGGGACTCGCTGACCGACTCGGAGATGGATTCAGATGTAGATTCAGAAATTGACTCGCTGACTGACTCTGAGATGGATTCAGATGTAGATTCAGAAATTGACTCGCTGACTGACTCGGAGATGGATTCAGATGTAGATTCAGAAATTGACTCGCTTACTGACTCGGAGAGGGATTCAGATGTAGATTCAGAAATTGACTCGCTGACTGACTCTGAGACTGATTCGGAAATGGATTCAGAGACTGACTCAGAGATAGACTCGCTGACTGACTCGGAAATAGACTCAGAGACGGATTCGGAAATCGATTCACTTACTGATTCTGAAATTGATTCAGATGTAGATTCCGAAATAGATTCGCTGACTGACTCTGAGATGGATTCAGATGTAGATTCTGAAAGAGACTCGCTGACTGACTCGGAAATTGATTCTGAGACGGATTCGGAAATTGATTCGCTCACTGACTCTGAGATGGATTCAGATACAGACTCGGAAAGGGACTCAGATGTGGATTCTGAAATCGATTCGCTGACTGACTCGGAGAGGGATTCAGATACAGACTCGGAAAGGGACTCAGATACAGATTCTGAAATTGATTCACTCACTGACTCTGAAAGAGATTCAGATGTGGATTCAGAAATTGACTCAGAGACGGATTCGGAAATGGATTCAGAGACTGACTCTGAAATTGATTCGCTGACTGACTCTGAGATAGACTCAGATGTAGATTCTGAAATCGACTCGCTGACCGATTCGGAAATTGATTCAGATGTAGATTCAGAAATCGACTCGCTAACTGACTCGGAGATAGACTCAGATGTAGATTCAGAAATCGACTCGCTGACTGACTCTGAGATGGATTCACTTACTGATTCAACAACCGATTCTCGGACTGATTCAGAAATTGACTCTGATACCGATTCTCGAACTGACTCTGACAATGACTCTGATACCGATTCTCGAACTGACTCTGACAATGAGTTCGAAATCGAATTTGAAATAGATTCTGAACTTGAAACAGACTCTGAGTTAGACAAGGACTCGGACTTACTTGCTGATTCTGAGTTAGACAGGGACTCAGATTTACTTGCTGATTCTGAGTTAGACAGGGACTCAGATTTACTTGCTGATTCTGAATTAGACAAGGACTCGGATTTACTTGCTGACTCTGAGTTAGACAGGGACTCGGACTTACTTGCTGACTCTGAATTAGACAGGGACTCAGACTTACTTGCTGACTCTGAATTAGATAGGGACTCAGACTTACTTGCTGACTCTGAATTAGACAGGGACTCAGACTTACTTGCTGATTCTGAGTTAGACAGGGACTCAGATTTACTTGCTGATTCTGAATTAGACAAGGACTCGGATTTACTTGCTGACTCTGAATTAGACAGGGACTCAGACTTACTTGCTGATTCTGAATTAGACAGGGACTCAGATTTACTTGCTGATTCTGAATTAGACAAGGACTCGGATTTACTTGCTGACTCTGAATTAGACAGGGACTCAGACTTACTTGCTGACTCTGAATTAGACAAGGACTCAGATTTACTTGTCGACTCTGATGTTGAAATTCTACTCTCACCCTCAGCGATAGCATAGTTCGCAAAGATTGAGTTCTCTGTTGTCCAGATAGCACCTGTCGTATTCGAACTATTAGCGTAAATTGAAGTAACATGAATTTTATCTGTTGCATCAATATCTACAGATGATTTTATAAGAACAAGGAGAGGTGATGCCGTATAGCCATTCATTTGGACTTTGATCGATGAGCCATCCGGTGCATAGGTCACAGTTGTCATACTCGTCACATCTGTATACTTACTAAAATCGCCCTCCATACTGTCGATAAAGCCACCCACAGGAACGCTATAAACAATAACTTCTGAATTCTCAGGAGTATAGGTAACTGATGAAGTATCCGTTCGTACAGTCAAGCTATCATTGTAGCGTAAATTCGTGTTCATCCCATTTTCGTTCAAATAGACGACTTGTTCATAGGTTCCAGCTTTTCGATCAATATTTGTGAAAAAGCTCCTAATAGAATACATACCACCATTTGACGCAGGATTGGAGTAGACTACATTCTGTGATTTTGATACCGTCTCACCATCTACCGTAACAGTAAAAGTTTGTACTCCCTCATTCTGCACAGTTCGTTGATCAACAAATACCGAGAGTTCAATTTGTCCAGAAATATTATCATTATTAGTCACATATTCTGTCATTGTATAGGTAATTGTACGGCTTGCGTAATCCCAAGTTCCTGTTGCGACTATATTTCCATTGACAACAATATTTGGAATAACTGCATCATTAACAACACCATTTCCTGTTGTATTCAAGGTATCAGAAAGGACAATTTTAAATGTATCACCCGCTTTAGCTGCATCATCAAGTGTAAATTTAATGACCGAGTACATGTCTCCGCCATTGGCTCCCATTGGCTCGATTGCCGTATTAGGAACATTCAATTCAATATCAACATTTGAGAGAACTGAAGTGGAAGCCAATACACGGAAACCAGACCCCTCAACTACTTTGATAGTTGTAAGCTGGGTAATACGACCTGTCAAACTAATAGCTGATTGAGCTGAGGAAGTCGCAAGGCTCGTTACTTGTTCCTGGGTCAATGTTTCATCTATAAGCGCTGCTTCTGCCTTTGTTAAAGCTGCTTCTGCAGTTTCCAAGGCTTTCAAGTACTTAGCATATTTATCTGTAGTTGTATCAACATTTTCTGGAACAGACTTAGACAGTGCATCTTTCAACGACGCAATTGCTTGTTCTAGTAGGCTTTTATCGACCTTCTCTTCCTCAGTAGTCGCACTATTATCACTTTGAGCTACTTCTGAAGTGGCAGTCTCTACTGAGGTGGTTACTGAATCAGTAGACGCAGTAGTTGTTTCACTTGTCGCAGTTTCCACAGTCGGAGTCGTTTCCATAATAACCGTATCCGCCGTTCCAAGCGTTGTATCTGTTGCAACTTCTGATGCCATTGTGGTTTCCTCTGCTCGGACCGTTTCATCCAAAACTAGACCACCACCTAGAACCGTTCCTGCAGCAATTACTCCTCGTAGGATTTTAGCAGAATCCGAGATTCCCGAATTTATAGCATACTCATCTACCTCGCTTGCAGATCGCTTAAATTTGATAAAGCCAATTTGAGTCATAACAGTGCGTACCCAGTGCTTTCCAGCCTTATGCATTTTTACACGGGTTTTACGGCTTGTCTCACTCATATATTTTTGTGTTTTCTTCATTCTTTCCTCGTTCCATTGTTAGACTCTCATCCAGTTTAACTGCTTAACGATCCTGTCGCTTCCCCCAACAATTGTAACTCATAAGATATGAAAGTCTACAAAAATTATTTTCCCCCACATTCACTTCAATGAATGTTTATGTATAAAAATAAAATAGCTTCAACACTAGAGAAAACTCTAATGTTGAAGCATAATAACTAATTCAGAATTTATTCATTCCAATCAGATTAATGCTTAATCTGTTTATTTTTCTTTGCGACGACGTGACGCCACTGCAACTGTACCCAACAAAGCTAAACCTACCAATGCAAGTGCAGATGTGCTTTCACCTGTTTCTGGCAAGATTGCGCTTGTCTTAGGTGTTACTTTTGTTGTCTCAGTCACCGGTGTAGTTGACGGAGTTGTTGGTTGGTTCGGTGTTGTTGGTGTAGTAGGTGTAGTAGGTGTTGTTGGCTCCTCATTTTCTTGCTTATAAACGTAAGTTACATGAGTTTCACCTTCAACTACTTTACCTTTTGCATTATTTGGAATACGAGATTCTACAAGAATGTAACGTTTTCCATTGAATACAATCACTTTTGGACGATTGTCTGAAGTATCGTAGTCTCCGCCTACTGTACCGTTCTCAGTATCAACTACTGGTGTCTTGATAACATTACCATTTTCATCAACATAATGAACAATTACTTTACCTTGTTTTTCAACAACTGGTGGAACAACTGGTGTTTCGACTTTCTCTTTGTACTCGTATGTGATAGTTTGTTCACCTTCTACAACTGTACCGTTGCTTGGGGCATCACCTTCATTTGTACGTGTACGAACAAGTTCGTAAGTCTTACCATCTTTTGTGATAGTTGCTGGTGGTGTGTCACCATATGGCTCATCGACTGGTGTATCGGTTGGTTTAACTGACTTATCGTCTGCGATTTCAGTCTCTGTACCTTCGATAACGTAACGAGCTACTACTGAACCTGTCTTAACAACTGGTGTTTCAACAACTTCTTTGTACTCGTAAGTGATAGTTTGTTCACCTTCTACAACTGTACCGTTGCTTGGGGCATCACCTTCATTTGTACGTGTACGAACAAGTTCGTAAGTCTTACCATCTTTTGTGATAGTTGCTGGTGGTGTGTCACCATATGGCTCATCGACTGGTGTATCGGTTGGTTTAACTGACTTATCGTCTGCGATTTCAGTCTCTGTACCCTCGATAACGTAACGAGCTACTACTGAACCTGTCTTAACAACTGGTGTTTCTACAACCTCTTTGTACTCGTAAGTAATGGTTTGTTCGCCTTCAACAACTGTACCGTTGCTTGGGGCATCACCTTCGTTTGAGCGTGTACGAACGAGTTCGTAGGTCTTACCATCTTTTGTGATTGTAGCTGGTGGTGTGTCGCCGTATGGCTCATCAACTGGTGTATCGGTTGGTTTAACTGACTTATCGTCTGCGATTTCAGTTTCTGTTCCTTCGATAACGTAACGAGCTACTACTGAACCTGTCTTAACAACTGGTGTTTCAACTTTAGTATAGATATAAACTACAGTCTTCTCACCTTCTTCAACTTCACCTGTTGGTGTTGCACCTGTTTCATCAACTTTAACAAATGTGTAGCCTTCGAAGTTACCAACTGTTGTTTCATAGGTTGAACCTACTTCACCATCACGAACGACATCTGTTGTATCCGCAAGAACCTCACCTTTATCAGTGATGTGACGAACAAGGACGCTACCTGTCTTAGCAACTGGTGCTTCAACTTTAGTGTAGATGTAAACTACAGTCTTCTCACCTTCTTCAACTTCACCTGTTGGTGTAGCACCTGTTTCATCAACTTTAACAAATGTGTAGCCTTCGAAGTTACCAACTGTTGTTTCATAGGTTGAACCTACCTCACCGTCACGAACAACATCAGTTGTATCTGCAAGAACCTCACCTTTATCAGTGATGTGACGAACAAGGACGCTACCTGTTTTCTTCTCAACTGGATCTGGTGTATCAACAACTTCTTTGTACTCGTAAGTGATAGTTTGTTCACCTTCTACAACTGTACCGTTGCTTGGGGCATCACCTTCATTTGTACGAGTGCGTACAAGTGTATAAGTCTTACCGCCAAATGAAATTGTAGTTGGAGGTGTGTCGCCGTATGGCTCATCTACTGGTGTATCGGTTGGTTTAACTGTCTTATCGTCTGCGATTTCAGTTTCTGTTCCTTCGATAACGTAACGAGCTACGACTGAACCTGTCTTAACGACTGGTGTTTCTTCTTTTTCTTTGTACTCGTATGTGATGGTTTGTTCGCCTTCTACAACTGTACCGTTGCTTGGGGCATCGCCTTCATTTGTACGTGTACGAACAAGTTCGTAAGTCTTACCATCTTTTTCGATTGTAGTTGGTGGTGTGTCACCATATGGCTCATCGACTGGTGTGTCAGTTGGTTTAACTGTCTTATCGTCTGCGATTTCAGTTTCTGTACCCTCGATAACGTAACGAGCTACGACTGAACCTGTCTTAACGACTGGTGTTTCAACTTTTTCGTATACGTAAGTAACTGTCTTAGTACCTTCTTCAACAGTTCCTTCTACCGCATCTGAACTTACCAAGTGACCGTCTTCTGTTGTTTCACCAACTGTGTGTGTACCTGCAACAACACGTTTGTAAGTCACGCCATCTTTTTCAATTGTTTCTGGATACTCATCCGCTGATTCTTTAGTGTTGTAAGTTGAACCAACTTCGCCGTCAGTTGTATCTTTAACAGTTGTCTTCAACTCAAGACCGTCTGTATCAACGTAAGTGATAACAACGTTACCTGTCTTAGGTGCTTCAACTTTTTCTTTGTACTCGTATGTAATAGTTTGTTCGCCTTCTTTAACAACACCGTTTTCTGGGGCGTCACCTTCGTTTGTACGTGTACGAACAAGTTCGTAGGTCTTACCATCTTTTTCGATTGTTGCTGGTGGTGTATCACCGTATGGCTCATCTACTGGTGTATCGGTTGGTTTAACTGATTTATCATCTGCGATTTCATCTTCTGTTCCTTCGATAACGTAACGAGCTACGACTGAACCTGTCTTAACAACTGGGGTTTCTACTTTTTCTTTGTACTCGTAGGTGATGGTTTGTTCGCCTTCTTTAACAACACCGTTGTCTGGGGCATCACCTTCATTTGTACGTGTACGAACAAGCTCGTAAGTCTTACCATCTTTTGTGATAGTAGCTGGTGGTGTATCACCGTATGGCTCATCTACTGGTGTATCGGTCGGTTTAACTGATTTATCATCTGCGATTTCATCTTCTGTTCCTTCGATAACGTAACGAGCTACAACTGAACCTGTCTTAACAACTGGGGTTTCTACTTTTTCTTTGTACTCGTATGTGATAGTTTGTTCGCCTTCTTTAACAACACCGTTTTCTGGGGCGTCACCTTCGTTTGTACGTGTACGAACAAGCTCGTAAGTCTTACCATCTTTTGTGATAGTAGCTGGTGGTGTATCACCGTATGGCTCACCTACTGGTGTATCGGTTGGTTTAACTGATTTATCATCTGCGATTTCATCTTCTGTTCCTTCGATAACGTAACGAGCTACTACTGAACCTGTCTTAACAACTGGGGTTTCTACTTTTTCGTATACGTAAGTGACTGTCTTAGTACCTTCTTCAACAGTTCCTTCTGCCGCATCTGAACTTACCAAGTGACCGTCTTCTGTTGTTTCACCAACTTTGTGCGTACCTGCAACGACACGTTTGTAAGTCACACCATCTTTTTCGATTGTTTCTGGGTACTCATCCGCTGATTCTTTAGTGTTGTAAGTTGAACCAACTTCGCCGTCAGTTGTATCTTTAACAGTTGTCTTCAACTCAAGACCTTCTGTGTCAACGTAAGTAATGACAACGTTACCTGTCTTAGGTGTTTCAACTTTTTCTTTGTAGACGTAAGTGATTTTTGTTACACCTTCAGCAACTGTACCTGTTACTGGAGCAACACCAAATGTTGTCGTTGTTGCAGTAAGGTTATTGTCTTCACCGACTGTACCAACTGTATAAGTACCTGCAGGAACAAGTTCATACGTTTTACCATCTTTTTCGATAACTGCTGGTTTTTCAGTTGTACCTGTGATTTGTTCTGCGTTATATGCCGTACCTACAGCAGTTCCTTCTGGTGAATCAACGTATTGTTTCTGAAGAACATTACCTTCTGTGTCAACGTAGTCAACGACAACTGATCCAGTTTTCACTTCTTGGTATACATAGGTAACTTTCTTCGTACCTTCTGCAACTTCACCTGAAACTGCATCTGTTCCCAAATCTTTAGTTGTTACTGTCAAGTTTCCATCTGTTCCAACAGTACCTACATTGTAGTTACCAGCAGGGACTAATTTGTAAGTCTTACCATCTTTAGTAATCACAGATGGACGCTCTGAAGTGTCTGTTGAAGCTTTTGTACCTGTATCGTTTGCTGTATTGTAAGCAGTACCAGGTGCTACATTGGCAGTATCAACAAACTGTGTACCAATCTTGTTTCCGTCTGTATCAACGTAATCAACGATAACTGAACCTTTCACTTCTTCATATACGTAAGTGATTGATTTAGTACCTTCAGCAACTGTACCTGTTGGTGTATCTGTACCGAATGTAAAGCTTCCAGCATTTTCAGACAAGCTACCGTCTGCATTAACTTTACCAACTGTTGCAGTTGTTTCTTTTGCAACCAACTTGTAAGTCTTACCGTCTTTGGTAATCACTGCTGGACGCTCTGTTGTTTTATCTGATGCGACTGTACCAGAGTCTGCCGTTGTATCGTAGGCTGTACCTACCGCTTGGTTTGTAGTGTCTTTGAACTCTGTACCGATTACGTTACCTTCAGTATCGACATAGTTAACAACTACTGAACCGTACTTAGTATTACTCAAACGAACTGAGAAACGAAGAAGGTCTGCGTTTGTCGTTGAATTACCTACATCTTCAACTTTTTCTGACCAGAATTTATTCAAACCGTTGACACCATCTCCATAGCTAGTGCTGTTGAAGAATACTGGGTCAGTTTTATAAGTTTCCGTTGGATACTCTGTAAATGGAGTTGATTGATGGAAAAGTTTGAAGGTTACTTGTTTAAATGTACCTACCAATCGGATTGAACCAGTACCAGCCGGTACCAAGTTAGGAAGACGGTAATCCCATAGATACATATCATCGTTTCCAACGACTGCTTTATCATAGGTGTTCTTTTCAGTTACATTAATAGTTGTATCTGTAACTGTCAAGTTTGTTCCTGTTAGTTTTTCTAACTTAACATCAGGTGTGACAAGTTTAAAGTTTGTACTATTAAATGATCCTCTAGCAAGGAATACTTCACCTGTTTTGACATCATCGACAATTGCCTTACCACTACCACCAATACCTGAAAGGTCGATGATTGGGTTAGTTACTTCTTCGCTAAAAGTCAATGTCAACTCAGCATTCTCAACTTCACCACTATAGTTCAGTTTTTCAGAAAAATCCGCAGCTGGAGTTGAAGGTGATGGCTGAAGGTAAATCCCCATCGCTGGAATAGATGCAGGTTCTGGAGTTCCTGCCAACATATCTGGTGTAGCACTGTAAGCTGCTTGGTTCTCACCTGGCACTAGGTAGCTGACACCAACTTCATTACCATTTGTCGGAGTGATAGTTGCCGTCACAGTAATAGTTGAACCATCTTGTTCAGTAATAGTTGATTCAGCAGTTGTATGTGCTGTATAAGCCCACTCTGTCATTTGCGGGTTAACATTAGCATTACTTGATGGAATTGTATCTGTAAATGTCCATTCTCCATTTGCAGAATAAGTTTCCTCCGCTGCATAAACAACTACTTGCGGTGCAGCGAAAGATTCCACCGCTGCGCCTGCCATAAATAGCGTCGCACCTACAGTAACAGAAGCAAGTCCACGCTTAAATTTGCGCAACGAGAAATACTCCTGCTTCTTGATCATCTTTTTTGATTGATCTTTAAACATATGTCTAAATTCTCCCCTAAATTTTTTGACATCCACCTCATATAATAAAGCGAAAATCTATAAGCTAATTATATATCCTATCATATATTTCGTCAATCAAAATGGCTTAGGATTATTTTGTTTTTTTTGTGTACTTTTTATTAAGAATTAACATTTAATATATTATTTCTTGAACATTTTCTTATAAAAATATCTTTTTGTTCGTTTTTTTGTCTTTTGTATCTATTTTTTCATAGCAGGAGATTTCTACAAACAACTACTATATTTTTGAATATTTATTCTTTTTTTCTTAAACCTCTTCATTATAAACAGATGTAATCGGTTGCTATATTATTTTTTTTTAATATTTTAGTGAATAATACTTCCTATTATCTTGAAATATATTCATTTATTTTAACCATACAATTTTTCAATGTTTTTTATAATCCGAACATCAGTATTTACACAAAAAACAGATAGAAATCATCTGTTGAATAAAACAAACTCCCTACAAATAATAGGGAGTTCTAATAGCATTAAAAATTTCGTCCGTTTTTACCGTAACCGTATTTTTCCATAAAGTCTTGACGGAATTCCAAAAGGTTGTCATCCATGATTGCTTGACGGACATTCTTCATCAAATTAATCAAGAAGTAGAGATTGTGATAACTTGTCAAACGAATACCAAATGTCTCGTCAGCCTTAAGTAAATGGCGGAGATACGCACGTGTATAGTTTTTACATGTGTAGCAATCGCACTCTGGATCTAACGGTGTAAAGTCCTCAGCGAACTGAGCATTTTTCACTACAAGACGTCCACGACTGGTCATACAGGTTCCATTACGTGCAATACGTGTTGGTAATACACAGTCAAACATATCAACCCCACGAATCACGCCATCAATCAAGCTATCTGGTGCTCCAACACCCATGAGATAGCGTGGTTTATTCTCTGGTAAAAGAGGGGTCGTGAAGTCCAGTACAGCATTCATTTCAGCGTGTGTTTCACCAACAGCCAATCCTCCAATAGAGTATCCTGGAAAATCCATGCTAACCAAATCATGGGCTGATTGGCGACGGAGATCTTCAAAACCAGCACCTTGTACAATACCAAATAAGCCTTGGTCATGCGGACGGCGGTGAGCCTTGAGACCACGTTCTGCCCAACGACTTGTTCTTTCGATGGATTTTTTTACATAGTCATAAGGCTGGTAGAACTGCGGACACTCATCAAAGCTCATCATAATATCAGAGCCAAGATTGTTCTGAATAGAGATAGCTTTTTCAGGTGACAGGAACATCTTACTACCATTGAGATGGTTTTTGAAGGTCACACCTTCTTCTGAGATATTGCGACTATCCGCCAAAGAATAAACCTGGAAACCACCAGAGTCAGTCAGAATCGGTTGATCCCAATTCATAAACTTGTGCAAACCACCTGCACGCGCCACCAATTCGTCACCTGGACGAAGCCAGAGATGATAGGTATTGGATAGAATAATTCCTGAACCCATCGCCTTCAATTCTTCAGGCGACATGGTTTTTACCGTTGCCTGAGTTCCAACTGGCATAAACATGGGGGTTGGAAAGGTCCCGTGTGGGGTAATGATTTCGCCCAAACGTGCACCTGTGTGCTTTTCTTTCTTAATCAAGCGATACTTGATTGGAACATCTGTCATGTTTTATTTACCTCCCGCTAGGAAAAACAGTCCTAGGATATTAGTTCTGGATTCACAGTTCAGCTCTTTCATATCATACATAAAAGCACTTTACTGTGAATACAGTTTCTTAATCTTGCATGGTCTAATCCATCAGAATGTCTTAAATGTTCTCGCTTATTTCAGCGATATTTACCTTGTCTTCTACTTATTTAATAGTAAATAGATAGGCACATCACAACAAACTGACAAATTACCACAGCACCTTCCAGTCTATCAAAAAAAGCCTAGCTTGTCATCTAGAATTATGTTACAATGTTGGGTAAGGAGGTTATGTAGATGTTTACAATTTCTAATATACGCGAGCGGGCTCGCCAAACACTAAACGAGACACCTGGTATCTATCAAGTGGCTGTCATCCCCGTCACTATTTCTGTTATCGTTCAGTTAATTTCTTTCTCTCGCAATAGCCTTGCTGGAGTGTCGGCTGAGGAACTTGCTAGTCCTAGCTACTTTATTTCTACCTCCTTGTTTCCAATATTTTACGGATTGCTATTAGGACTACTGCACTTATCCATTATATGCACTATATTTCATCTTATCAAAGGGGTAAAAACTTCCACATCATTTAAAGATGCGCTGATGATTTTCAATCATAAAGATTTCTGGAAAATCTTTCGAACCTACATTTTAAAAAGTTTCTTGCTCTTCCTTTGGGGACTCCTGTTTTACCTTGGCATCGGTCTACTTATCGGTGCTGGAACGATGATTACAATTATAGCTGCATCCAGTCAAACCTTGGATCCTAATGCGCTTCCTATGGAAATCCTTGCCATACTGGGGCTAATGGCTATGGGAGGTATCCTACTTATGCTTTTAGGGTTGGCTCTTTATATTCCACAAATCTATGCCTACTCACAGGTAGAATATATCTTGTTTGAACAATTGGAACGCGAAGAATATACAAGTGCCTTTTCAATCATTCGGTCTAGTCGAAAGTTGATGAAAGGTTACAAGTTTAAACGCTTTACACTTGATTTATCCTTCATTGGCTGGTTCCTTCTTGTCATTATTACATTTGGCCTGGCTGGTTTATATGTATGGCCGTATCACTATGCTGCCCAAATGCACTTCCATGAAGAAATTTTAGATGATCAGGCTAAGAAAATGAGTTACGTATAAAAGTAAGAGCGATATATGCTCTTATTTTTATACACGCTTTTTATGTTGATATTTAAGAAAAAAATATAGTAATAATTGGTACAAACATTTGGATTGTGTTATACTATGACTGAGGAGCGACAAAGGACTATTTTAGCCTGCTTGGTATTGGAGCAGATTTCTTCCTTTCTATTTTTACGCCATGTGTAGTAATTTGTTCCAATTCTAAGCGTTCCTCACTTAGAGTCATCCAGCAGTTCAATGGTTCATTGAGCTGCTTTTTCGATGAAAAAGGGAGTGAGAAAGAACTCGACTGGTCTAAAAAAGAGTTCGTCTTCTCACCCCCGCACAGTTGATTAGGTCAGATTTGGAGTGTAATACACGAACAAATCTGCCAATCAACCACTGCGCTGAGATGTTGACACGAACTCTGAGTAGTAGCCGCTGGGCTTTTTGCCCAGCCTCTATTCGTATTGTTCTTTCATTTCAAGATATTCAATCTTGATACATTTATTCATGACAATATCGTTACGACCTGCCTGACGCAACAGTTTTTCTGCTTCTTGACTTTCTAAACCAAGTTGAGCCCAGAAAACTTTGGCGTTCGACTGGATAAATTCCTGGGCTACCTCTGGTAAAAATTCACTTCTACGGAAAACATCTACAATATCAATAGGTTGGTCAATCTCTGCTAGACTACTATAGACCAATTCTCCTAAAATAGTCCCACCAGCAGCCTTGGGATTAACTGGAATAATTTTATAGCCCGCTTCCTGCATGAGCTTGGAAACACGGTAGGCTGCTGTCTCTTCTCGACTAGACAAACCAACCACCGCAATGGTCTTAGCATTTTTCAGATAGTCAAAGATAATGTCCTGACTAGGATTTTGGAAGGAATAAGACATAGAGACCTCCTTTAATGTATATTAAATGTTAGAATCAATAAAAACTTAATGAATAAAGGTTGCTATAACACAATCTTGTCAGTTTTATCGTCATTTAGTTTTTCTTTTATTACTTCGTTAACTCGCTTTGCCGTACTCCAGTACAGCCTGCAGCTCGTTGCCTACTACTAAAAGTAAACTAAAAGACTATAACTCGTTACTGATTATAGCTTGTCTACCTTAATTATTTTTTAGCAATTTGGTACACGACATCCTTAACTTGCCCGATAACCTTTTTAAGGTTGGTCCGATCTTTATCGGTTCCTGGATCTAAGGAATAATAGATTGAACCCACAACCACGGAGTCATCATAAGCAGCTGTCGATTCCATCCGATAAAAAGTCAGACGAGCTAATTTTTGATCTGTTAATAACTGTCGCCCAACCTGCCATTCCTGACCATTGATTGTGACAACCGTCTTTTCACTGAAAGAATGATTTGTTTCAACCATCCGTGCTTCTAATTCCTCCGGCGTCATATTGCGACCGTCTTCCAATGGAGACTGATTAAAAGCATTGATATTATAGAGTTGGACCATGTAATTGCTGGAACCTTCTTTAACATCATAGACTGCAGCGACTGTCTCATCCTGAGTATTTTCTGCATTAATTGTCCAAGTAGATGGTACATCATAATAACGGAAATATTCCTTGATATTCCCATTTTCATCTTTTTCAGCAACACCATTATTGGCCGCATAAATCTTGTGGCCTTTTTGTGTTTCGTCAGCAGGTGGTGTACTATTAACAGCTACAAGCTCTGCATTTGCTAAAACATTGAACTGTTCGTTCGTAGTATCCTGCTTTTCTTGCAAAATCGGTAAAGTGGTTGAAAACTCTTCCCCTGAGGAAGCTGGTGTTTTCTCTGCCTTCTGCGATGTTTTTCCGCAACCTGCGAGCAGAAGACTACATAAACCAATACAAAGAACTATCTTTTTCATACTCTTCCTTTCTTACTTAGCTTCATACCATGTCGGTCCCTCATTTTCATCCGCAATCAATGGTACAGACAGGCTAATCGCCGATTCCATGGTCTCTTTTACCATGGCTTTTACCGTTTCTAGCTCTGCCACTGGGACTTCCAAAACAATCTCATCGTGTACTTGCAATAACATACGTGTCGCAAGACCTGCTTCAGTCAAAGCCTTGTCAAGATTAATCATGGCTACTTTGAGAATATCTGCAGCCGAGCCTTGAATTGGTGAGTTGATGGCTGTTCGTTCCGCAAAATTACGGACATTGAAATTGCGAGAGTTTATATCTGGTAATTCACGACGGCGTTTGTAAATCGTCTCTACATAACCCTTATCACGTGCCTCACGAACAATGGTTTCCATGTAATTCTTAATTCCTGGGAAGCGTTCAAAATAGGTATCGATATAGGCTTTAGCTTCCTTACGTGTAATCCCCAAGTTATTGGATAGACCGAAATCTGAAATACCATAGACGACACCGAAGTTTACAGCCTTGGCATTCCGACGGTCATTTGGTGTCACATCCTCAGCTTTTTCGATACCGAAGACCCGCATAGCTGTCGAAGTGTGAATATCTGCACCTTGCTGGAAGGCCTCAATCAAATGCTGGTCCTGAGAAATATGAGCCAAGACGCGCAATTCAATCTGTGAATAGTCCGATGCCAAAAGGACACTATTTTCAAGAGATGGCACAAATGCCTTACGAATCAAGCGCCCTTGTTCTAGACGAACAGGAATATTTTGCAAGTTAGGGTCGGTCGAAGATAGGCGACCTGTTTGTGTCAAATCCTGTACATAGCGGGTATGAATCTTACCATCTTCTAAAATGGCATCCTGCAAGCCGACTACATAAGTTGATTGAAGCTTGGTAATCTGACGGTATTCCAAGATTTTTGAAACAACTGGTGCAATTGGCGCTAATCGTTCTAAGACATCCACTGCTGTTGAATAGCCTGTCTTGGTCTTCTTGGTATATTCCAACGGCAGTCCCATATCTTCAAAGAGAATGGTCCCAAGCTGCTTAGGCGAATTGATATTAAATTCCTGACCAGCTAGTTCATAGATTTCCTTGGTCAACTGGTCAATCAAAACTTCATTTTCAGATTGCATAGCTTTGAGAGTCTCAGCTTCCACTTTAATACCAGCAATCTCCATCTTAGCTAAAACATTTGCCAGTGGCAACTCCATGTCAAACAAAAGATCTAATTGCTGATTTTCTTCTAATTTGGTCAGCATCGGCTCTTCTGTCTCAATCAAAACCTGAACCTTACGTGCCAAGTGTGGGAAAAAGATCTCGCGTTCTGGCAAGTCTAACTTAGCACCCTTGCCATAAATTGCCTCATCTGGAACAAGACTGGTCTGACCATAGAGGTTGGCAATGGTTGTTAGGGAGTTGTCCTCAACGGTGGAAAGCAAGTATTTGGCTAGACGGCTATCGAAAGTAGCTGGAGGTAGCGTAATCTCTTTTCGGTCAAGAAGAACTTTTCCACGCTTAAAGTCATAGGTTTTTATGGTTTGGTTTTCGAAAAAGTCACGCAAGACTGGACTATCAAGTAGCTCAGGCCCTCCGACATAGATTTTCTCCTTATCCCCCCAAGCTAAACCAACCAAATCCTCTCGGTGATAATTTTCACCCAAGATTTCAAAATAGAAAAACTGGTCTTTTTTGAGCATAGCGGAGCTGATTTCCGTTACGATTTGGAAATCGAGTACCGCTTCCTCTTGCGAGCTGGTCGTACCTAACTGAGCCCTTAATTGCTTGAAGCCCATGTCATCATAAAATTGTCCCAGTTCATCCAGCTTAGGACCTTGATAAACAATGTCATCCAGACCAATTTCGATTGGTGCCTGAGTATCAATGGTAGCAAGTGTACGAGATAGGAAGGCCTTCTCCTTATCAGCAATCAGGTTTTCTTTCATCTTAGAAGCCTTCATGCTGTCAATGTTTTCGTAGATACCATCCAAAGAACCAAATTCTGTCAGGAGTTTTAGACCGGTTTTTTCACCGATTTTGGTCACCCCAGGGATGTTATCGGACTTATCGCCCATGAGGGCCTTGAGGTCGATAAACTGAGTAGGGGTAATCCCCATTTTTTCCATGAGGTAGGCTGGGGTAAATTCTTCGAATTCGGCTACCCCTTTCTTGGAAATTTCGACTACGGTGTTCTCATCAGTCAGCTGGATCAAATCCTTATCACCGCTAACAATGGTCACATCGAAAGGAATGTCTGTCCGCTCTGCCATTTTGTCCAAGGTACCGATAATGTCATCTGCCTCATACTGATCCAGTTCGTAATGCTTGACTCCCATGGCATCCAACATCTGACGGATAAAAGGAAACTGCTCACGGAATTCGTCTGGAGTCTTGGCACGACCTGCCTTATAGTCTGCATACATCTCCGTACGGAAAGTGGTCTTTCCAGCATCAAAAGCCACGAGAATATGGGTCGGTTCAATCCGCTTCATCATGTGGTCCAGCATGAGATTGAAGCCGTAGATAGCATTGGTGTGAAGACCTGTCGGACTCTTAAAACGATCAATTTGATTATAAAGTGCAAAGAAAGCACGGAAGGCTACCGAAGAGCCATCGATTAATAATAATTTATTTTTTTTCATGTCTCTATTATAGCATGAAACGTATGTTTTAGTGGACTAGGGAGGGCTGGAATAATAGAAAATCCCAGTCAGTGACTAGGATTTCTCTTTTCGATAATAAATGTTCTTTGCGACTACTAAACTATGTGGTTTTTCATATTCTTGATCTAGGTAAGATTGGTAGGTTCCTGGAGCAATGAAACCGCGCAAGCCTAGGACATCTGTTCCTGCTTGACCGATTACTGAATCGGCCAAAAGGACGCAGTTGGTTGAGAGGACAAAGTAGGTTTTGAATTTTGATTTTTTAAATTTGAAAAGTGCTGCCCCAATTGCCTCTTTCATGCGGTAGGCATACATTTCGATAGGCTGGCCGTCTGACCTTCTAGAGACCTTTTCCGCACTTGGTTGCCATGGAAGCAGTAAACCTTCTATTTCAGCTAGTCACGTTTCTACTGCTTTTTCCTGCTCAGAACTCAATGCTAATTGATAGCCCAACATAGTCATTCCTTCTTGGTTACAAAAATCAATGTAGGCCTGACGTTCAGCTTTAAACAAAACTCCGTCACCAATTGCACCACCCAAACGCTCCGACAGGACATCGTATGAACCAAAACCGTAGACCTGCCCTTTGTAACTCAAATCAACATGCCCAACTGCTCCGAACCCTTCTTCTCCAACGTGTACAAAGACTTCTAAGGCTGGAAGCTCCGCAATTTCTTTGCGGCGGTTATAGATAGATTGAGCCGTTTGTCCCTTATTATCCGCCAAGTAATCATTGACTTTTTGCAGGGTCATGCGAGGAATCAAAGCTGCTAAAAATAATGGTAGGGGCAAACGGACATGGCGCTTAAGATTTTGTTGCTCAATAGCCTCTTCAAACAAGAAACCATCACGCAGATTAGTTAGTCCGTACAAGACCAGATACCCACCTATGACAATTGTTTGAACAACTAGCTGTGTGCCTGATACAAAGAGAGAGGCGATGCCTAACAGGGATAGCCAAACTCCGTCAATCAAAAAACGAATCCGTGGCTGCACCCCATCTTTTCTATATAGATAGAAAGTAATGAAATTAATGACTGCCGTAAAAAGCTGGTAAATCCCTATAAAAATAGCTGCAAAATAGAGAGGAATTTGAATAGCCAAATCAATACTTGCCAAAATACCAAATAACACTGCTTTTCCCACTAGGGCAAGCACACTTTCACTCGACTTCTTCTTTCTGAAAAATATCATGCTTAATTCATATAAAGCCAAAAAGAATAAACCTGCGTGAACAAATCGAAGAATCAGTCCTGGAAATTGCCAACCAGCAATTAAAAATCCAATACCGATGAAGACTAAAATCAGACCTTCTCCAACTAATTTTCGACCTGTTAATCCTAAATCACTTATTTTTTTCATGAGATGATTATAGCATACTTATAGACTTGTGTTTACAGAAAAATCCTAGATACACTAGGATTTTTGAATCGCAAGACTGTCGTTCTCTTTTTAAAATTCCTTCCAAACCCAGACTGTACCTCGCTCTCCTTTTTCAAGGCTCGGGTTAAAACAGTCTATTCCCAGACTGTGCCTCGCTCTCCCATTTTAAGGCTCGGGTTAAAACAGTCTATTCCCAGACTGTGCCTCGCTTTCCCATTTCAAGGCTCGGGTTAAAACAGTCTATTCCCAGACTGTGCCTCGCTCTCCTTTTTCAAGGCTCGGGTTAAAACAGTCTATTCCCAGACTGTTTTAATCAACCGACTTCAAGGCCTCCAGCATATCCACCTTTCTCAGATGGTGATTGACGTACCAACCAAGAGCAGCCAAAATTCCACTAATGGCTAAGATAGGAATGAGATAGACTTCTAGTCCGACAGATGGATTGAATCGGATACTGTCCGAACCAATCATGGCAAGAAGGAGCTTGTGGAGATAGATACCGCCAACCAGTCCAACCAACATACCAATCAGCGAAAGAGCAATGGTTTCACGATAGATGTACATGGTCACCTCTTTATTGTGGAAGCCCAGTACCTTGATCGTAGATAATTCACGAATCCGTTCAGACATATTGATAATTGTAAGGTTGTAAAGAATAACCAAGCCAAGCAAGATGGATAGAATGACTAGAATGGTCATGATGGTCTGAAGCGAGCCTGCAATCGTGGTAAGCATGTCTATAAGAGAAGTATTTTGAACCAAACTTCTAACTGCTAGCATCGCTAAGAGTTGACTTGCAAGAGTCTGAATATGCCCCAACTGACTGTCTTTCAACTGAACCAGATAGGCATTAGCAGTCTTCTGCTTGCCGGTCACTTGTTCGTAGTAGCTATCTGTCATATAGATAAAATGCCCTGCGTACATATCAGCCACAGCCTCTACCCTGACTGAAACTTCCTTATCTTCCAAGGTCAGTGATAACTTATCACCAACTGAAACTCCGTAGATTTGCGCCAATTTTTCTGTGAGAACAATTCCCCTATCACTCAGTTTAATAGGCTGACCTGTCGAACTTTCCAGACTAACTTGATTTCCAAAATCCCGACGGTCTGAAATGTAGAGACTAATCGATAGATTCTTTCTCTGACCGTTTTCTTCCATCGTTTGATTGAGCTGTTCAAAAGCCACTGGCAAGGATTGGCGAACCTGATCTGACTGAAGAAAATGTGTTAACTTATCCAACTCTTCCTCAGTAGCTCTGCTATTTTCCACCACCAACATATCATAATGGATCAGCTCCCCAAACTGTCGTTGGACAACTCCTGAAATAGAGGAACGGATACCCAGTCCTCCAAAAAGAAGGGCGACGGTCCCTGCTACTCCAAAGATGGTCATAAGCATACGAAGCTTGTAGCGGAAGATATTGCGAGCTGTCACCTTATGGGTAAAGCTTAGACGAGACCAGATAGCCGGCCATTTTTCAAGCCAAATGCTGGAGCCTGTAACCGGTGGCTTAGGTAAAAGTAGCTGAGCAGGTTTTTCTATCAGTTCCCGACGAGCCACCAAGTAAGCTGGCAGGACCGAGGAAGCCAGAGACAGGAGCAAGGCTAAACCTGTCCAAAGGGGATAAAAATAAAGTTTAGCTGGTCCAATCACGGTTGTCTGCGTAATAATGTTGGAAATAAGTGGAGACAAGAGGAGATTCCCTGCTATTATGCCGACTATTGTTCCTGCCAGACCTGCCGCCAAACCATAGAGAATGAACTTAGCCATAATCTGTCTATTCGTATAGCCAAGGGCCTTGAAGAGACCTGACTGGGTTCGCTCTTCATCGACAAAACGGGCCATGGTAGTAAAGGTCACTAGAGCTGCAACAAGGTAGAGAACAACTGGGAAGACATTGCCCACTGCTGCAATAGACCTAGTCGCATTGCTATAGGTAGTATAGCCATCCCCCCCTGGTAGGCTTGTTCGAGTATAGACCTGATAAGGCGCTTTTTCCAGCTTACTTAAGTCGGATTTAGCCTGAGCAATCTCGGTTTGAGCTTGGCTAATTTCTTGATCGGCCGAAGCTTTCTTTTCAGAAAATTGGGATTGAGCTTGACTTAACTCTTTATCAGCCTCCTCCAAACGGAGTTCTTCCTGACGGAGCAGTTGATTTGAAGACTCTAACTGACTCAGTCCCCATTCATAGTCTTCTACTCCTTTATTGTAGGCTGCAATGCCTTGTTCATACTGACTCAAACCTGCTTGATAACGGGCCAAACCTGCCTGATATTCTTGATTCCAAGTTTGGTACTGGGCTAGATTGCTATTGTATTCATTTTGTTTGGTTTGATAGTAATCATAACCTTGTAAATAGGCTTGGTTGGCCTGCTCATGTACAGATTCCATTTGGTCTAATCGGCTTTTCTCAACATCCAAACCTTCCTGTCTAGCCAACAAGTCAGGATAGTCTGAGAGGGTTTGGCCTTCTTGCAAGTGATTGGCAATTTCAAGGTCTAACTCTTGCTGAGCTTGAAACCAACTAGCTCTCCCTGTGGAAATCTGAGATGCGGTCTGACTCAGTTGGGCATTTTGGGAATCCAATTCTTGCTTGGCCTTTTCTAACTGCTGGGCTGACGTTTCTAATTCCATCTGATAGCCGTCTAGAAACGAAGCAGTCTGTTCTAATTGAGCCTTACGCCCATCCAATTCCTTTTTACTTTCTTCCAATTCAAACTTATTTTTTAATAGTTGGGCTTGGGCAGCTCGTAATTCAGCTTCCGTTTGGACAACCTTAGCCCTACCACGTGCAAACTCTCTACGACCTGTCGCTAATTGCTCCTCCCCTGTTTCCAGTTCTGACTCGGCCTGTTCAAGCTGGGATTGAGCCTGAGCAATTTCCTCTTCCCCTTTTGAAATATCTGTCTGTCCATCTGACTGAATAGCTGCCAATCGTTGTTCATCATTGTTAGCCAATAACTTTTCTAAGTCTTCTTGGTGCTGGTCCAACCTGTCTTGATAGGCCTGACTGTAATATGGTAAATCAACCAAATCATCATAGCGAATACGGGCAATAGTGTAAACTTCTGATTTGAAGGTATCCTGACTAACAAGGCCATAGCCACCTAACTGCCCGTCACCACTTGCAGCCATGCCCATGGTTTCATTGTCCCAAATTTCTGCTGATGCGACAAAGCCCACAAGAGTAAAACTTGTCTGTGTCAAGATTTTTCCATCCTTATCAGACTCCGTCACTTGAACAGTATCGTCCAATTTATAACGATTTTTTAAAGAAGCTGATAGGGCTATTTGCCCCTTTTGACTGGGCATTTCCCCTTCTACTAGCTTATAGGTCGATAGGGTCTTGGGAGCTGAAAACAGCCGAATTGCAGTCTGTCCTTCATTAGTAACCACATCTTTAAAGTAGCCCGCTTCAAGAGTAGCACCTTCTATCGTTTCTAATTCGTCAAGGTCAGCTTGACTAAGTCCCAGACCTGAAATTACTGCCAAATCCATTGTCCTATGGTCAGCGATATAGGCTTGGGCCGTCTTTTCCATATTGGGAGCTGTTACTTTCAGACCTGTCAAAGCTAGAGCTCCTAGCATCATCAGGCTAAATATGGACAAAAAACGCCCCTTGGAAGAAAGCAGAGATTGTCTCATATCCTTCCAGTAGATTTTCTTTTTCATAGTTTCACCCACTAATATTCTAGGCTTGCAATATCCTGTGGTTCTGCGTGTAACTCAACGGAGTGTACACGGGCATCCCGCATTCGAATCACTCTGTCTGCAATAGGGGCTAGGGAACTATTGTGGGTAACGATAATCACCGTCGCCCCCTGCTTGCGGGACATATCTTGTAGGATTTGCAAGACCTGCTTACCTGTTTGATAATCCAGGGCACCTGTCGGTTCATCACAGAGGAGAATTTTAGGATTTTTTGCAACGGCACGGGCAATGGCCACACGTTGTTGTTCGCCGCCTGAAAGCTGAGCGGGGAAATTATTGATACGGTGACCGAGTCCGACCTGTTCCAAGACCTCCTCGGCATCCAAGGCATCCTTGACGATTTCTGCTGCCAACTCCACATTTTCCTTGGCGGTCAGATTGGCAACTAAGTTATAAAATTGAAAGACAAAACCTACATCATCTCTACGATAATTGGTCAGTTCATGACTTGACAGCTTGGCGATATCTACACCGTCAATCCAAACCTCCCCCTCGTCATTGCTATCCATGCCACCTAAAATATTGAGCAGAGTGGATTTGCCCGCACCCGATGAGCCAAGAATGATGACCAGCTCCCCCTTTTCAATCTCAAAGGACACACCGTCATTTGCCACAATGGTCGCATCCCCCATTTGGTAGTATTTTGACGAATTCTTTACTTGGATGTAGGACATGGCACACCTCGCTTCTTCTCTTCCTAACAACTATATTCTTACTACTTATTATAGCACAAAAGAGGGATTCTCACCCTCTCTGATCATCTATTATACTTGGGCAATAGCAGAGCCACCATAGAGTTTCAATTCTTCTCTGATGATCTGGTAGTAGTAGCGATCAAAAGCCTTCCAAGCCTGCCTGCTAGTCTCACTCAATCGCAGATCACCCAGTCCAACCAAAAAGCTAGTCGAACGGTAGAATTTCTCAATCGCAATCAGTTCTGTATTGGTGACCGTCCTGGCCTCCGACAATATGCGTGTCGTCTCTGTCAAATTATGTTGGAACCGTTGCTCATCAGCTGTTCCGACTTTATCTGCTTGAAAGGCCTGATTCAAGTCTTGAATGAGGGCCAAAACGTCTTGAATAATCTGTGTCTTTTCCATAAAAGACCCTCCTTTGAATTATTGAATTTAGTATATCAAATTAGACAAAGATATTCAAGTCCTTTGTAGAATCCCTTGATTTATATTTATGTTGATATTATAATTATAGGGAGTAACACATTTATACATCTATCCGTTCGCCATTTCTCCCTTGGAGGTATCTATGTTTCAAATTGAAGGTAAGCTATTTTTCCGTAGCAAGAAAAACTTAGTCGCTATCTTGGTCATGCTGATGACTATTCTAGCTAGTTCCCTTCTAGCAGGCTACCATAATCGGCAAGCCAAATTAAAGGTCATCCAACACTATGAACAGTCTATCCGAAATTTTGAAAATATCATACAAGATTTAGAAACACAGTATCAGAATCAAACTCTCAGTGAAGAGGATTACCAGGCTGAACAAACATTTTTTACAGACTATATTGCCAACTACCAGAAGGAGATTGAGGCGGTCAAAAAGGAGGACTGGACCTATTTTTATGAGAAAAATATCCAGCACTATCAGCAGGATGGCCAATACGTCAGCCTTTCCTACCGAAGCTATGAATTTACCCCACAAACCATCGAAAATACCTTCTTGATTTCCAAATATCTGTTAGAAAAGGAGATACCCTCTGCCTTTCCAACTGAGCTTTACCTGACAGCCTTTGAAAATCCCAAAACACCAACAGACAGAGAAATCGTCAAAAGCCGGGGCCAGCAGGCCTTAAAAGGAACCAGTCATGAAATCTGGCAAGGGCAAAAACAGCTGGGGCTAATCATCTCTCTCCCCCTATTTCTCTTAACTTTCACCAATTTTTTCATTAAGGACCAGCAGGGAACTAGCCGGCAGATTCGACTTTTGCAAACTCTAGGTCTGAGTAGGATTCGGATTACTACTAATAAATACTTAGCCTACCTGACACTATATACCACCCTATTTCTCACTCTCTATCTGAGCCATTTTCTCATCGCTTTTTTGCTAAATGGCAATAGTAGCTGGATCTATCCCGTCACCACCTATAGCAGTAAGGGAATTGATTTCAGCCTGATCCAAACAGCTATCAAACCTATTTACCAAGTCATCTTACTGGCCTGTGGCATGCACTATCTCTACCTGCTATTTTTGCTGGGAGTGGCACAGACCTTGGCTAGAGTTTTAAAAAATGGACTGGCTGGACTGGTTGTCACACTAGGACTTTTCATCTCTGCCAACTTCTATCCCCATATCTTCAATCCATTTAGCCTATGGAAGGCAGGCAATCTGGCGGACGGAAGTGCTATCATCTACCAGCAATTAACAGGATACAGTATTCCAAAAGTCTTTACGGTTCTTCTCATCAGTAACCTGCTCATCTATTGCCTGCAATTCTATCTCCTGACAAGAAAAAGTGAGGTCTAACCATGCGATTATCCATACACAATTTGTGCAAATCCTACGGGAAAAAGAACATACTAGACCAGCTAAACCTAGAACTGGTGGAGCCTGGAATCTGGGCCTTGATTGGGCCAAACGGTTCTGGAAAGACTACCCTCCTAGACTGCATAGCCAACCTGCAAACCTTTGATTCGGGAGAGATTTCAATAAATGGCAAAAAGCACGATAATCCAACTGTCTACCAAACCTTTTCCTACCTACAGGACAACCGTGTTCTCTACCCTGAATTGACTGGGCTGGAACATTTGCGATTGGTCCAAACTATACAGGGTTTACCCAAAGAGCGGATTGAGGAAGTCATTGAAGAAATCGGTATCCGTGATTATGTGAAGATCCCTGTCAAAAATTATTCCCTGGGAATGAAGCAACATCTCCTGCTGGCTATCGGTATTATGAACAAGCCCCAGGTCATGCTCTTGGATGAACCCTTGAACGGCTTGGACCCAACCAGCTACATCCAGACCAGAAAATTGCTCCAGAAACTAGCCAAAAATGGTTCAACCATTATCGTGTCTTCCCACCAATTAAACGAGGTGGACCAGCTAACCGACCAGTTGCTCTTTCTTAAACAGGGAAAAATCATTGAGTGGAAACTGGAACAGGTTGGGCGACAATATGCCGTTCAGACTAGTGACAATCAGACAGTTTATCAGAAACTTGGGCAAGTGAAGGGACTGACCTTGGCCAATGATAGCATTCAGGTAGACACGAGTATTCACAGTCTGCATTTCTACCTAGACCAGCTCATGTCTTGTCAGGTGGAAATTTTGGATATTAGCATTCAGGAGCACCAGTCCGAAGAAATCTATAAAGAACTATTTGAATAGGGAGGCTTGACCATGAATCTATTGTCCCTTTTCATTCTACGACTGAAACGTAATGCTATTTTTCTAGCCCTCATAACTGCTGTGGCTCTTATCCCACTTGCTCTGTCCTATCGGAATATTCTAGAGGCCGAAAACCTGCGATTTGAGGATCGAACCCGCATCATACAAGTCAAAAAAGAAGCTGAAATTGTCTTGTATGCTGACGATAAGGAAGCCCAAGCCTTAGACCAGGAAAGCATGGATTATTATAAAAAACTCTTGGAACTGGCGACCACCTACTTAGAAAAGGAACATATCCAAGGCAAAAGTCAGGAGGTCTTGGAAACTGAGTTAGAACTCTATCAGACCTTGCAAAACTGGGAGGCAAAGGGAAATAGAATCAATCATTTTACGAGCAGCGAACTGGCAGAACGTATCACAGTCTATAAAAAAGTTCTAGAGCAAACTCTGACCTTTCACTACCCTACTGCTCCCAAGGATTTTTATCTGACCTTGTTACAATTTCTTCCAGCTAGTAACTATATGATTCCTCTCGTCATCTGCTGTCTCTTAGTCTGGCTTCTGATGACTGACCTTTCCAAACATCGTGGTCTCCTCTTTATCAACGGACTATCCCCTGGTCAATATGCCACTAGCCTGACCTTACTTGCTCTTCTCCTCCAAGTTGCTATCTATGCTCTCATCCTGTTCATGCTACTTCTATTGGCACATCAGTTCCGATTTACCTTCCAAGAACAATATCCCATTCTGATTGGCGCGAATCCTCAGTCTACCATAACAGTAGGGAAGCAGTTGCAGAAACTCTTGCTGGAAATGGCTGGTGTGACAGTTTTCTATCTAGCCTTTATCCGATTAGCAACTGCTAAATTCCTACAGAGATATAAGCGAAAATAAGCCACACCGAGCAAGGTGGCTTTTTGCCATCAAAAAACGATGCCTGTTCAGACACCGTAATATTCTTTTATTTAACAGCCTCCAAAGCCGCTTCATAGTCTGGATGTTCGTTGACATTGTCCAGGTATTCTACATAGGTGATTTGGTTGTCGGCATTGAGGACAAAGACCGCACGCGCCAGCAAATTCCACTCTCGCATAAGTACACCGTAGGATTTACCAAAGGCATGGTCATAGTAATCAGACAGGGTGATGGCATCCTCCAAACCAGCAGCCCCACACCAGCGTTTTTGGGCAAAAGGCAGGTCTGCTGAAATCGTCACGACAACCGTATTGTCACGGTCAGCCAGTTCCTGATTGAAGCGACGAGTCTGGGTATCGCAAATCCCTGTGTCAATAGAAGGCACCACACTGATGACCTTAGTCTGCTTGCCAAAGTCCTTCAAACTTTTCAGGCTCAAGTCATTAGCCATGAGCACAAAATCAGGAGCTACATCTCCCACTTGCAATCGTGGACCTACCAAGGTCACTGGTTTTCCAATAAAGGTTGTCATAAAACATCTCCCTTGCACTTAATATATCTATTGTAAGCGTTTATGACGAAAAATACCAGTTTTTTGACTAGTATTTTCATTATAGTTTGTAGGTTTTCAATCGCAGAGCGTTCAAGACGACTGACACTGAGCTGAGGGCCATGGCTGCACCTGCAAACATAGGACTGAGCAGAGGACCACTAAATACATGTAAGAGACCCATGGCGATTGGAATGCCAATCACATTGTAAGCAAAGGCCCAGAAGAGATTTTGTTTGATAGTCCGCATGGTTGCCTGGCTGAGTTTAACAGCCTTGACCACATCCAAAATGTCACTATGCATGAGAACAATGTCGGCAGACTCAATGGCAATATCAGTCCCTGAACCAATAGCTAGACCCACATGGGCTTGAGCTAGGGCTGGGGCATCGTTGATACCATCCCCTACCATGGCGACTGTCTTGCCCTGTTCTTGTAAGAGCTTGACTTGGTTGGCCTTATCATCTGGTAGGACCTGACTGACCACCTGCTCAATGCCGACTTCCTTGGCAATGGCCTGGGCAGTTTTTTCATTGTCCCCTGTCAGCATGACCACTTCTAATCCCATAGCTTGCAGAGCCTGGACAGCCTGACGGCTGGTCTCTTTTACTTTATCAGCAATGGCAATGACTGCTAGTAATTCTTGCTGGGTGGCTAGGAAAACAGGCGTCTTGGCTTGATGGGCAAATGCCTCCGCAACTGCAGGTCCTTGGGAAACATCAATTCCCTGTTCTTGCATTAACCGTTCATTTCCCAGATAGATGGTCTGCTCTGCTATTGTCACCGAAAGACCACGACCAGAAAGTGCCTGAAAATCGGTGGCGGGCAAGAGAGTAATCTTTTCTGTCTGAGCTGCTTGCAGGAGAGCCTGAGCCAAGGGATGCTCGGAAAATTGCTCGCTACTTGCTGCCAGCTGGAGAACTTGCTCACGATTTTTAGCAGACACCAGATGAATGTCTGTCACCTGTGGCTTGCCCTCTGTAATGGTCCCAGTCTTGTCAAAGACAATGGTGTTCACACCTTGTAGGGTTTCAATAGCTTGACCAGACTTGAACAGAAGACCGTTTTCTGCCCCTTTTCCAGTTCCTACCATGATAGCCGTAGGGGTTGCTAGACCCAGAGCACAAGGGCAGGCGATAACCAAGACGGCGATGATAATACTAAGTGAAAAAATCCATGATTCTTGCCCCAAGAAGTACCAGGCCAGCCCAGACAAGAATGCCAAGCCCATGACAACTGGCACAAAGACGGCAGATACTTGGTCAGCGAGTTTGGCAATGGGGGCCTTAGACCCTTGAGCCTCTTCTACCAAGCGAATGATCTGAGCCAGAGTCGTATCACGACCAACCTTGGTAGCCTGCATGGTAATGGCACCTTGCTGGTTAAGGGTACCGCCAAAAACACTGTCGCCTTCAGCCTTCTTCACTGGCAGGCTCTCACCCGTCAGCATAGACTCATCCACACGTGTCTGGCCTTCTAGAACTTGACCGTCAACAGGAATCTGCTGACCTGGGCGAACAATGACCTGGTCACCGACCACCACATCTTCAATCGGCACTTGCATTTCCTGCCCATTTCGCAAGACCTGGGCCGTCTTGGGAGCAAGGTCCATCAATTTCTTAATGGCCTCAGAAGTCTGACCTTTGGCTCTAGCTTCAAAATATTTTCCTAGGGTAATCAAGGTCAAGATAACGGCGGCTGATTCAAAATACAGTTCTGGATGGTGACCGTGCATGGCTACTTCTTTTCCCATCAGAAGAAAAGCAATCATCAACAGACCTTGAACCAAGGCTGCTCCAGTCCCAACAGCAATCAAGGAATCCATATTGGGATGGCCTTGCAAGAGAGTTTTAAAGCCTTTTTGGAAAAAACTGCGTCCGATATAGAGGACAGGGATGAGCAAGATGACTTGGCTGACCGCATAGACTAGCGGTTGATGGAGCAAGGCTGGTAATGGAAGACCGCCCCAAGGCAACATTGGCCCCATAGCAATATAGAGCAGTGGAAGAGTAAAGACTGCTGACCAGACAAATCGTTTCCAAAGACCGTCTTCCTTGCTTGGTCCCTTATCCACCGTCTCTTCCACTTGATCTGGTCTGAACAGTTGATAACCTGCTTGCTCAACTGTTTTTTCAAGACTGGCTGGATTTTGCCTATCACGGCTATAACGGATGGTTGCCTTTTCTGTTGCCAGATTTACAGAGACTTCTTCTACACCCTCTAGTTTGCCCAGAGCTTTTTCAACCGTCATAGCACAGGAAGCACAGGTCATGCCTGAAATGTCATAAGACTCGGTCACCAAGTTATCGACTAACTGGTATCCCGCCTTTTCAACTGCCTGACAAATATCCTCTAGTCCCAAAAGCTTTTCATCGTAGTTAACACTCAATTTTTCAGTCGCCAGGTTAACACTGGCCTCTTCTACTCCTGCTAGTTTACCAACAGCTTTTTCAACCGTCAGAGCACAAGAGGCGCAGGTCATGCCTTGAATGGGATAGCTTGCTTGTTTCATAGGTTACTCCTTTTCCGACTACATCTGTAAACAAATTATACAACATACGACTACATTTGTAAACATTTTTGATTGATACTCTTCAAAAATCAAAATCAGACGTTGTTGACTTGATTTGATGAGTGAAAGGATCCAGTGGAGTCTTTCAGCCTGTTACCTTGAAACAAAATAGTAACAGGGTTCTATCTGCGTAAGTAGAAACGAACTACGTTCGCTCTATCTCTAACCTCCAAAGGTTCCCCAAACCTTTGGAGCTAATCTGTTTTTGATTTTCATTAAGTATAAAAAATAGATTGGAGAGACCCCAACCTATTTCTTACTAGTCTGATTTGACTCTACAAGACCATAGTGGCAGTTTACCATGGAAATCATAGAAGCAAATTTAATAAATAAAACAAGCAATGTACTTTTAATACATCTTTATCGAATCGACTACATTCGCTATACCTATCTAAGACATATCAATCAGTCGTGTCTCCCAGGTGAAATAGTTTTTTCAAACGTGCCCATAAACTTTGCTTTTTAATTTTTGTAGCAATTGCTGGTACTTCTTTTCCATCTGACTGAGTCGCATGTCTATCGGTCGAAGACTTATCTTCACCAATGTAAGGATCTCTTTCGTCCATACGGCTAACATCAACGACAGTAGATGGACCGCTTGAAAAATAATATAGTTCTTCGAGTATATCGGCAGTTTCTGAACTCTCCAATGTAATACTTGGAATAAATTCCTGACTCGATTGATACCCAATTACTAATGGAGGCACAATGGCATCAAAGATTGGATAACGGCTATACCAATCGCCAAAAGATACCTCTCCTGTAGTTAAGTTGACTGCTGCTTCCCTTTCGAAAAGCACTTCCCCAATATATGAATCAGCTACTTCTTCTCTCTCTTCATTTAGATAACAGATTGTTCTCCTGATTTTTCTTTCAAGATGATGGGGAGTCAAATGTGGAATACGACGTAAATACTGAGCCAAGTCCAAGGGGAGTTCTTGATAGTCATTTTCAATCATTTCGCGATGAACTTCAACTATCCGTGCTTGAAGATACAACTCCACATCACGATAATAGTCTTCTTCACCGACCACCTTCGTCTCCAACAGCTCATAACCCTCGTCTTTATAGATGTCAACTAATTGCTCCAAATTATACGGAGCCTCTTCACCTGTTCGAATCACCAACTGAAGTTCTTCAAGAACCTGCAAGGTACTGACATCTATGATCCGAATATAGAATCGATATGGACAAGAATAATAGCGTACGATTTCATTAAAAACAAGCTTCTCACCTGTTGGAGTAACAGAATATTCTGGTATTAACTGCCTTTGAGTTTCATAACCAACTAAATCTGGAACCCTAACTTCTGGGAACGGTGCCTCGACTTCCCACTCACCATATCGGACTGACTGCGTCGCAAGGTTTAATTCCGCTGTCCGGCTGACTCTGCTTTCTTGAACAATGTCTGGGAATAAGGTCTGACCCGTGTCAGATAAAAATTGAACAACTCGTTGATTGATATAAGTTAAATCGTGTAATTCCAATCCTACTGGAACCATCGTCGAACAACCATCCAAATCCATCATTCTATAAGCCGGTAACGGATGCTCATAATCGATAGTCATCACTTTCGAACGTAGGGTAACAGTATAGTGAAGTTCTTGCTCGCTAAACGATAGGATAGATGGACAATCACTAGTCAGAATTTCATACCCTGGAAATGTTAGCAGTTGGTGGGAAACTTCTTCTCCCAGCATACCTGTTAACACTTCTTTTCCTAAACTGCCGTGCTCAGATTGGTAATCGATATGAATATTTCCAACCTTTGGTCGATAATAAACATGGACAACCTCATTCTCTGTGATAAGGGAGGATGGTTTTGCCGGTACATATCCCACCTCCATGTCAAAATCATCCAAGACTGGCGAAAGAATCTTATCAAATCCTGATGAGGTGGAACAAGTCCATTGACCGTAGGTAATTTCACCCGTCGCTATCTCAACAAGGGCATGACGTGAGAAATGAATGACTTGCCGTTCCTCTTTAAAAGGTGCATGACCAACACATTGGAAATAGATGGTACGTGTTACAGTCTTAGTTAAATCTTCCATCTCGAGACCACTTGGCCAAGATAGGCGTGGATAACCTTCTATAGTCGAAAAAGCTTCTTTTGGTGATTCTGTCGTTACCTTTTCTTTGACTGAGTGAACATAGAGCGTTAATTCCGTATCGATTTGTTGGTACTGAATTTCTATTTTTTTATGTTTCTTAGGAAGGCAGTATCCTGCATCAGTCAGAGGTAGTAACATCTGATTGAAGACACGAGTAATCTCTTCTGTGTCTGGATTATGACATTTCCTTTCCCTCAGTAATACACCATCAGATTCTCGAAAAATACGAAGAGTATATACGGTTTCTCGTTCACTATAATATACTGTTATTTCTTGATGTGCGCTGTAAGGAGTGACCTCCGTAGAGGAAACACGGAGATGGTCCGCATAAAATTGAGGATGTTCAGGAGGCGTAATCTCTTCGAAAGTAAGGTGATTATGATCCCATGGTTGATAAGTAATTAAACCTGAGACAAGGTTTACCTGCGCACTCCGAGAGAAGCTTACCATATCTAGTCTATCAGGAAAAGCCTCTTCCCCATTTTCATACAAAAAACGAATCCGACGGTGAACCGTACGCTTCAACTCCTCTTCGGTCACACCCTTTGGCCAAAACGGCCCTGTAGGACTATTTTCATCAACAACCGTTCCAGCTTTTTTCGGCTGATTTGGCATTACCGTGAGGAGGCGAGGACGGAGAATAATCTGATAGGTGTTCTCTTCTCCATCATCAACACCAAAAATCCCGTCTGTTGGATAGTCATTTGAGACCAACTCATAACCAGCTGCCAAGTATGGCTGGATTTTCTCATCTGGACGATAGTGAATTGGATCTCCAGCTTTTCCAAATAGTTGAATAGTATCTAGTTCTACGCCATCTTCCTCAAGGACTAATTTAATGAGAATCTTTTGGATAATTTTAGAGTACGTGATGGACTCAATCCGATTTTGTTTCATCGGCGAAAGATGATTCCATGCAGGAATATGGAGTGGCTTAGCCAAATAACCAGAGATTTTGGGTGCTTCAACGGCTGGAAAAACCGTTGTCTCACCTTCCCACGGACCATAATAGATATGACCTGTTACCAAGTTCCATTGAGCCCGTCTATAAAAATGTGCAACCTGATAAATCGGTTCTAGAATTACTTCCCCCTCTTCATCGTAGAAATGAACGGTTCGCTGGACTTCCCGATGAAGTTCTTCTTCTCCTAATTCTGAAGGCCATACAATACTATCTTCCATTTCCGGATAGACACGTTCTCCTACCGCTGGATAGGTAGTTGGCACATCAATATCCATCACTACTGGCCTCATCTGGATAACGATAGGAACATTGCCTTCTGCATGAATATATTGAGAAGATTCCAAGTCATTACGAACCACTTCATAACCCTTTGCAATAAGGCCCTGAACAAGCGATGCAACAGGATAACGAATCACATCACCCGTTTTTCCATTGAAAGTATCCTCTGCAAGAATTGCCCCAGTTTCTTCATCTACTACTTGAATAGGAATTTCTCTGGTACTACGTCTATAGACAATAGTCGTCGAAACTTGGTTTGTAGGCAAGGAAAGAACCTCAATAGCAGGAATTTCTCGTTCTGATGGAGTAAAGCCAGGAAGCTCTTGCACAGAATACAGAGGAAAAGATTTATTACCTGTAGAAGACCTCCAAGGTAGATAGGTCAATTCTTCCGTCACAAAATTAAACATGGCTGTTCGTGATAAGACTATCTGTTGAACAACAGGAGGGAGAGCCTGACGACCATCTTCGTAGGTAAAAGAGAGTATCCGTTCAAAAACATTGACCAAGTCTGCCTCAGCGACACCCTCTGGCCATGTTAATTTTCCTTTTCCGTCAACTGCTGTTCCTGGAACTTTAGGCTCAGACGGTAGTACTAATACCACTCTTTCTTTCAAATACAGAGTAATAAAAACTTCTGAATCGACTTCCTCTGTTGTGATGTTTTCAACTGTATATCCCTTATTTAGCCAAATAGCTAACTCTTTAGCATTATCATAATCTTGCGGGCTTTCAATAGTTTTCTTAGCTACTTCTACATGGCGATCTATATCCATGACGCTTACAGTCACCATTTGTTGAGAATACGTCACATAAGTCTCCTTTCTCACTTTTAGTTTTCTATTCAATCGGTTTTATTTTACGTAACAAAAATGGAGCAGAGGAAGAGAATCCCTCCCACTATAGGACCCCTTCTCCACTCCACTATCTATTAAACACTTGGGCTACTCAATAAAAAGCTTCACCTTCGTCATTAGAAATATTAGTATGTTTCTGCAAGCAGAATTGGTATTTTGGAAAGAATTTATTCATATAAGTAATGATTAGATCTTGATAACATTGTCTGGGGGGATGAGGTATCAAGAGAATTCAGTAAAACTTAGTGGGGTTGAATAGCCCAATAAAATACGAATGAGTCAACAGGAGTTAAGTAAACTAACCAGCCACTATTCCTCTTCTTTACGTTTTCTCATAGCGAGAGCTGTGCCGCCTAAGAGAGCTGCTACAACAAAAGCAATTTCTTGATTAGAGGCATCGCCTGTATTTGGCAACTGTTTATTTGTTCCTACTGAAGATGGTTGACCAAGCTTAGTCGCACCAGAAGTTGGAGTTTTAACGGAAGAATTTGAATTTGTTCCACTATCTTTCGCACCGCCATCAGTATCCTTCTTAGGATCTTCTGGGGTTTTCTTGTCGTCTGATGGGTCAAGTGGGTTAGTACCATTTTTCTTCTCGTCACCATCGTTCACGCCACCACCGTCGGTGTCTGGATTTAATGGATCAGTTCCGCCTTTCTTCTCGTCACCGTCTTTAACGCCGTCTCCATCGGTATCTGGGTTCTTAGGATCGGTGCCGTCGGTCTTCTCATCTCCATCCTTAACGCCATCGCCGTCGGTGTCTGGGTTCTTAGGATCAGTGCCGTCGATCTTCTCATCTCCATCCTTAACGCCATCGCCGTCAGTATCTGGATTCTTAGGATCAGTGCCGTCGGTCTTCTCGTCACCATCTTTGACGCCATCGCCGTCGGTGTCTGGGTTCTTAGGATCAGTGCCGTCTTTCTTCTCGTCACCGTCTTTGACGCCATCGCCGTCGGTATCTGGGTTCTTAGGATCGGTGCCGTCGGTCTTCTCATCACCGTCTTTAACGCCGTCGCCATCGGTATCTGGGTTCTTAGGATCAGTGCCGTCGATCTTCTCATCTCCATCCTTAACGCCATCGCCGTCAGTGTCTGGATTTAATGGATCTGTACCATCTTTCTTCTCGTCACCGTCGTTGACGCCGTCGCCATCGGTATCTGGGTTCTTAGGATCGGTGCCGTCGATCTTCTCATCTCCATCCTTAACGCCATCGCCGTCAGTGTCTGGATTTAATGGATCTGTACTATCTTTCTTCTCGTCACCATCGTTGACGCCGTCGCCGTCGGTATCTGGATTTAATGGATCTGTACCATCTTTCTTCTCATCCTCATCAGTAACACCGTCGCCATCAGTATCCTTGTTAGGATCCGTCACTTTAACTGTTACTGGGACTTCATCCTTAGAGCCGTCTGGGTAAGTCACGACTACGGTTGCTGGCTTGTCGCCTGGCGTCGTTGTGTCTGGCTTATCTTTCCACTCGTAGGTTGTACCTGATGGAAGGTCACCTTTATTGGAGATGCCGTCTTCAGCTTTCGGTGTGTCGCCTACTTTAGCTGGCACGTCTTGACCTTTCGGCGTAAAGTCATCTGCTTGAGTCTTCGGTACAGTTACTGATGTTGGGTCACTTGGGTTCTTACCTGGTTCGGTTTGCGTACCAGTATAAGTATCACCTGGTTTAGCTGGCGTGATTGGGGCTGTCCATGTACCATCTGGGTTGACTGGAACAGTTACTGTATTGCCGTCTGGCAAGGTTACGGTTACTGTACCACCTGGGGTACCTTCGCCTCCGATTGTCGTATCACCTGGATTAACTGGGTTAATTGTTGGTGGCACACTGTCTTCCTTAGCTGGCTCAGTCACTTTAACCGTTACTGGGACTTCATCCTTAGAGCCGTCTGGGTAAGTCACGACTACAGTCGCTGGCTTGTCACCTGGCGTTGTCGTGTCTGGCTTATCTTTCCACTCGTAGGTTGTGCCAGCTGGAAGGTCGCCTTTATTGGAGATGCCGTCTTCAGCTTTCGGTGTGTCGCCGACTTTGGCTGAGACGTCTTGACCAGTTGGGGTGTAGTCATCTGATTGCGGAGTTACTTTAACCGTTACTGGAACTTCATCCTTAGAGCCGTCTGGATAAGTCACAACTACGGTTGCTGGCTTGTCACCTGGCGTTGTTGTGTCTGGCTTATCTTTCCACTCGTAGGTTGTACCTGATGGAAGGTCGCCTTTGTTAGAGATACCGTCTTCAGCTTTTGGTGTGTCGCCGACTTTAGCTGGCACGTCTTGACCTTTCGGCGTGAAGTCGTCTGCTTGGGTCTTCGGTACAGTTACTGATGTTGGGTCACTTGGATTCTTACCTGGCTCTGTTTGCGTACCTGTATAAGTATCACCTGGTTTAGCTGGGGTGATTGGGGCTGTCCATGTACCATCTGGATTGACTGGAACAGTTACGGTATTACCATCTGGCAAGGTTACGGTTACTGTGCCACCTGGGGTGCCTTCGCCTCCGATTGTCGTATCACCTGGGTTGACTGGATTGATTGTCGGTGGAACGCTATCTTCCTTAGCTGGCTCAGTCACTTTAACCGTTACTGGGACTTCATCCTTAGAACCGTCTGGGTAAGTCACGACTATGGTTGCTGGTTTGTCGCCTGGCGTTGTCGTGTCTGGCTTATCTTTCCACTCGTAGGTTGTACCTGATGGGAGGTCGCCTTTGTTGGAGATACCGTCTTCAGCTTTCGGTGTGTCGCCGACTTTAGCTGGGACGTCTTGACCTTTCGGTGTGAAGTCGTCTGCCTGAGTCTTCGGTACAGTTACTGATGTTGGATCACTTGGATTCTTACCTGGTTCGGTTTGAATGCCTGTATAAGTGTCACCTGGTTTGGCTGGGGTGATTGGGGCTGTCCATGTACCATCTGGTTTGACTGGAACAGTTACTGTATTGCCATCTGGCAAGGTTACGGTTACTGTACCACCTGGGGTACCTTCGCCTCCGATTGTCGTATCACCTGGATTAACTGGGTTAATTGTTGGTGGCACACTGTCTTCCTTAGCTGGCTCAGTCACTTTAACCGTTACTGG